>JBFFRZ010000240.1:0-3878 GCA_041572715.1 Gammaproteobacteria bacterium | reverse complement strand
ATGTCGGGCGACGATCAGCCCTTCAATATCATGCGTTTTGTCAGCAAGAACCCCGGCGGCGAAATCAGTACGTGGCAGGGCGTGAAGCATGAGCAGCATGACCTTAATCCGGCAAACATTGTGAATACAAGAACGTTCGGACTCGATATGGCGATGGGTATGGGCATGATGATGAATCGGATGTCAGGGGCTGGTTCGGGCATGACAATCAACAATAAGTCGTTTGACATGAATCGCATCGATGAAGTGGTGCGCCTGAATGATACCGAGGTTTGGGAGTTTACGAATAATTCACCGTTGCCGCACCCCATGCATATCCACGACATACAGTTTCGGGTGCTGAGCCGTAATAATGGTCCGGCAGAACTGAATGAAAATGGCCTGAAAGACACCGTGTTGGTGAATCCGGATGAAACTGTCCGGGTGATCACACGATTTGAGCATTACACCGATGAGCGTTTTCCCTACATGTTTCACTGTCATATTCTGGAACATGAAGATCAGGGCATGATGGGACAGTTTGTGGTTGTTTAGTGATGAGTCATACAGGACTAGCAGGAGGTGGATAATGTGGGAATGGCATGGATTCGGCTTTGGTGGTGGCTTCATGTGGATATTCTGGATTCTGATCATCGTTGCCGTTGTGTTTTTATTAAAGGCAGGAGGTGGTGATCGCGGCTCAGATGAAAGACATGAAACAGCGCTTGAGATTCTGGAAAAACGATATGCGCGCGGAGAAATCGATGAAGAAGAGTTCCAACGGCGAAAAAGAGAACTGCTCGGTTGACGTAAACGTTAACCTGAATGACACGGAAGGCGAGTGGCATGTCACCCGAAAGATTATCGTGCAAAACATGGTTGATGAACCATCCGTGTCTTGCCTGAGCAAACTGTTTGAATCGGTCGAAGGCATCGAACTGGTCAGCGTGCATGCCGACATGTCATCTATTGATGTCCGTTATGACATCAGACACACCTTTTATTCAGATGTGCTTAAGTTATTAACCGAGAGCGGCTTCCCGCCAAAAAACAGCTGGTGGCAGAAGAGAAGAATACAGTGGTTAGGCTTTACTGAAAGCAACATGCGTGACTACTCAAAGACGAAACCATCCAGCTGTTGTAACAAACCGCCTATCGGTTCGAAGCATTAGCCTTTGAAGTTGTAGGCCTATCACTCGAAATGATACATATGGACGCGGATACACGATCGATAAACCGGCTGGTAACGGTCAGTCTGCTGATATTATTCGTTCTGGTATTGTTTTACTTCGCGATCGATCGGCTGGGTTTGGTTTCGCTCGTATCGGACATGGAACGTTTGAAAGGGGCAATGACTGCAGCAAGCGGGCTGGGTGTACCTATTATTATCGGTCTCATGACGCTAGCCATTGTGCTCAATCCGATCCCCAGTGCCCCCATCGCCTTGGTGTCCGGCGCATTGTATGGACATACCTGGGGCACCATCTACATCATCATCGGTGCGCAGATTGGGGCGATGGCAGCTTTCCTGATTGCACGCAAAGGTGGGCGCGAACTGGTGATCAGGCTCTTTGGAAATACCCGAGTGCCTGTATGGATAGGCTCACAAAATTCACTCACGATCCTTGTTTTTCTTTCCCGTCTGATCCCGTTTATCTCCATTGATCTCGTGAGTTATGCCGCGGATCTGACCTCGCTGAGGTTGTGGCGCTTTTCTGTTGCGACGCTGTTCGGTTTGATGCCAGCTAGTTTCTTACTAGCCCACTTTGGCAGTGAAGTATCCACAGAAGATCTGAATGACGTCATTACATATGGGCTGCTCGTTGGGTTGATCGTGTTACTTCCCATGCTATTGGGCCTCATCGGTTTATTGAAAAAATCACCTTTATTTAAAAACTATGAGTAACGAACAGATTCAAGTAGCACCGGCGCGTTTTAAAGTGATATGGCTTTTACCGATTGCCATCATCGCCGTCTTCCTGGGTGTCGGTCTGACTCGTGATCCACGATATGTGCCATCGCCCTTGATCGACAGGCCGGTGCCGGTTTTCGATCTCCCCGCCGTCCAGGGCAGAACACTCGGGCTATCCAGCAGTAACCTGACTGGCGAAGTCTCCCTGGTAAATGTCTTTGCTTCCTGGTGTGTCGCCTGTCGTCAGGAGCATCCGATACTGATGCAGTTAAGTAAGTCAAAGCAGATCCTCATCCATGGGTTGAATTATAAGGATGAACAGACTGATGCCGCGGCCTGGTTAGATCGCTTCGGGGACCCTTATACCCGTACCGGCGCGGATATTGATGGGAGCGTGGGCATCGATTGGGGTGTCTATGGTGTCCCTGAGACATTCATTATCGGCACTGATGGGCGTATTGCCTACAAGCATGTTGGGCCTATTGATGATCAATTATGGCAAGACAAGTTACTGCCAGTAATACGCCAGCTTCGCAGCGCATCAACGACACAATAAATTAAATACGTAGAAGACAAATGAGTTTTATCAAGAGTTTGGTGGTAATGCTATTTCTAGGGCTGGTTGGCGGAGCTGCCTATAGCTATTCGGGTTTGTTTGATGTATCCGCAACCGTTGTCGAGCCTGTACCGGTCAAGTGGTTGCTGGAAAACACACGGAAAAATTCGATAGCCAGCCGGGCTAAGGATCTGCAAGCACCCAGGTTAAGTGAAGTAGCACAACTTGGTGGCGCAGCTAAAGCGTATGTCGAAATGTGCGCGGGCTGTCATACGGCACCCGGCGTTAGCGCATTCCTTGGGGCGAAAGACATGAATCCGCCACCTCCGGAGCTATCAGACCTGTCAACCAAGCGAACACCCGAGGAATTATTCTTGGTGATAAAGAACGGTATTCGCATGACCGGTATGCCTGCCTGGGGGAGCACGCATTCGGATAAGGAAATATGGGAACTGGTGTCTTTGATAAAGGCCATGCGGGATTTATCCGAGAGCCAGTTTATCGCGCTGGCACGTAGCGTGGAAGATGACGGTCATGACCATGACCACGGGGGTGGCAGCGTTGACATGATGTCTCATCATGCCCCAACAGCCAGCCAGGAATACTTGATGGCGAGGAGAATCATGGAGATCAAAGTCATGCCAGCGACAACGTGATCGTTGCTCCTGATGTTACTTCTCAAAAAATAGATACCAAAAGCGCATTTCAGAATCGTGCGCCAGTTGATGACCATTATATTGATGGGCATACCCACTGATTTAAGTGTGGATGTGCTGACAAAACCGTTATCAAAATAAAGGAGGTGTGAATTATGAAACATGACCATAAAGGAGAAACGTATAAAGATCCGGTATGCGGGCTGGAAGTCGGCCGCATTAGCGCGATCGCTGAATCACAATACCATGGCAAGACCTATTATTTTTGTGCTGGCGTATGTAAGGAAGTATTTGATAACAACCGGAACAATATATTGAGCGTAATCCGAAGCGTAAGCATTGTGTATAAATGCCAAGGGTATAAATATATGAAACCGTTATTGATTGTATTAATGATCCTCGGTGATGTATTAGCGAGTCACGTCTATGCGGGTGTACCCAGGAATCTTGAGTACCCAACCTCCATACCAAATGCAGATGAGGTAGCCCGGCAAGTTTACTTTGTTAATCATTTTTACGCCTTTTCAAGATTCTCGATTGACAGACACCCCAAGGGACTGGCCATTATCGTTAACGCTGCACCAGGGAAAAGACCACGTAAGCTGTTAATTGAAAGACATATCAACAACGCAATTCATGATGGCATTGTTAAATCCAGGGAGATTGCGATTGTCCGTGAGGGTAAGGACAGAAGTACCGGCATGCTCATCGTAGAGTACGAGGATGACAATAGGCCGCATGACCATTATGTCTGGTTGCCGACGCTGCGCAAGGT
>JBFFRZ010000239.1:0-3909 GCA_041572715.1 Gammaproteobacteria bacterium | reverse complement strand
TCTTGATCCCCGACAAGCAGCAGCCATTTGGTATGGATATTTTGATCAGATACGCAACGTCCCAAATAACCGCTCAGTGACTTTAACGGACAAATTTTCAGCATGAAGAAATACACACATATCTACAAGTGCTTGTTTCTTTATCTCTCTCAGGTGTAACTAGATACGCAGCAGAGGTTGTTAAAACACTGCCTGAATTTATTAAATATACGCATATACACAGACCAAAATTCGATGAAAGCTATTTCTCTGGCCTGCCTCAGGCCCCATTGGATATGTCCCTGACTTTCCTGATTATGTATGTTGACTCGGCAGCTTAGTTTTTAAGTGTTTTTAAGACCTTGTCGTACGCAGCGACTGCTGTATCTGTACGGTTATCCAGGCAGTGCACAACAAGCCTGTCGCTGGCTATTCCCAGCTTCTCGGTATCAATGGTTTTCTTTCCCGCCATTCCAGCTTTGTATCCATGCAGAAATGCGATGGCTGCGGCACGATTATCACTGGATGCAGTAATTAGTCTTTCGCATGTGTATTCATTAATAGCAACCACTTTCTCTTTCTTCATGTCTTCAGCGGCAAGCGTGGCGCCGGACGCGCCTAGTAGAATAATCAGGGTGAGTGCCTGGGTGATGGCATTAAAAGATCGATGATATTTGAGTATAGACATTAGGTGCTCCTGAGTAATTTGTTTCTGATTAGTAGCCACGCATGCAGTCATCGTAGACGCGTCGGTAGATATCATTTCTCTCGTTGGACTGACGGACGCCACCAATAATACCGCCCAGTGCTGCGCCACGACCCGCGGATTTACTGCTGTCGCCAACGATAGCGCCAAATAACCCGCCTTTGACTGCCCCTCTGCCTGCGCCTCCGGCCGTGCTTGTAGCATCTCTCTGTGCGCGATCGGCACGGGCTGCACAGTCGGCTGCAGATGCTGCATAGCTCGACGGCATGACAATGAACATAATGCTGGTGAAACCAATACAAGCTAATAACTTTATTATCGACCTTGCTGACATGTTGTTCTCCTGAATTTCGAGACTAGAGTTTTATTTGCTATTGTGATCACTATATGGATTATATTCAAGAAAGACGGGCCGTAAACTTCTTTTGACCATTAATTCTCATTGTCTAGCATTCCCACCAGATTCACTTCTAGAAAAAGCCCTGGCTAGTGGGTTGGCCGTTAAACCATGCGCAATGATGCTCAATATCACGGTGCATATAACCGTTAGTGCAATGATCTTCCCGCCGGCTATTTCATGGTTGAGTACGATCACTGCGAAGACAATGCTAGCCAGGCCACGAGGGCCAAACCAGCCAAGAAAGAGTTTGCTGTTGTTGCTTTCGCCTGTGCCAGTCAGAGACAGATAAATTGGTATTATTCGCACAATGGTAAGGCTAAAGAGGGCATAGACGACGATTTCCCAGCTAAAGAACTCGAAATATTTACCAATAATCACCGCGAAAATGACCCATGTGAACAGAGCCATGGTTTCCCCAACACCCTCCGCTGCATGTAGCAGCTCATGCTTGGATTGCTTGGCAAGATAACCAAAAAGAATGCCGCCAGAAAATGCAGCAATATATCCACTACCATGAACGCTCTGAGCAACAGCAAAACAACCCACGGAAAGCGCGATAACGGGTATTTGTCCCCAGATATCGGTAATCCAACCTAGCTCGTGACATCTCCTGAGTATCCAGGTACCTATTGCAGTTAGGCCAAGGCCCACGGCAAGTCCGATGCCGATTTCCTCGGCAACCAGCGTGATAGCCAGGCTTGCGCTGCTACCTTCTGTACTGCCAACGGCAAGCGCAATAAATACGAATAGAATCGGTACACAGATACCATCATTCAGTCCGCTCTCCACATTCAGGCCTTCTCGGACCCTGGAAGGTACGGCCGGATTAGTAATAACTGCCTTGCCCAGCGCTGCATCTGTAGCAGCAAGCATGGTTGCCAGCAGTGCCAATTCGTAGAAAGAAAGTTCATCAAACAGCACCATACCGACACCAAAACCTGACAATATAATCAGTGGCAGCCCTACACCCAGCATCCGAGCTGGTATTTTGATATTTCCCTTAAGTACACTGAGATCAGCATTCGCTGCGTCGATAAACAGGAACAAAGCCAGGGTAAGGTCTGCCAGCACGCGCATTTCTACTGCGCTAACTTCAATATTCAGAATACCCAGTGCAAGCGGGCCGCAAAGTAAGCCAAAGGCTATGTATACCAGTGGCCCGGAAATCACCGTTTTTTCCAGGCGACCTGCGACAGCACTATATAGAAAGGCAAACAGTGCGATGATGGCTAGATTTTCGTACATGTTGATCCTCTTGATCTGCTATTGATTACTTATTGGTTGAACACCAATCATGCCGGGTGGTTTATCCAGCCACTTGAGGTCAGTTTTTGCCTTGTTGTAACCTAGTTCAAAGAGCTTGTTCATATATTCTTTATCAAAGGGTTCTTTGGGTAGTTCCTGTAAGTCATCTGGAATATAGGACAGATGGAAATTAAGACCATCACGAATTGATTCTGCGTAAATCAGTCTTACATCGCCGATGCCCTGGGTGCGTATAAGCGACGAGATGGATTGCCGAGCGATGGGTAATATCTTTGGTTCGACTATAATACGACGCGCCGCTAATTTGGAATTTCGAATCACGTACACATTTGCGCTGCCTGGTACTTCAAGTATTTTCATATATTTGCGCCAGTCCAGGGAGGGTGGGTATACAAATACCTGATTAGTGGTGCCGCCATCGACATGTAATTCGTCATATTTCTTGCCATTTGCCTCTACATTTATTTTAACGGGCGGTAATGCTCCCGGGATGGATGCGGATGCCAGCATGATTTTATGTACCAGGTCTTTTGCTCCAGGCTGGCCACTGGAAGCAATGGCGCCGATGTCCCAGATCATGGGGCGCATGTGATCGATGGTGGTAGTACCAATAAATAATCTTCGTCCTTTCTTGTGTTCCGCAGCTATATTCTGAATGACATTGTCATCCACATATTCTCTGATTTTATTTAACAACGGTGTTGAATCGGTTGCAGCTTCTCTGAATAACGCGGACATTAGCCAGCGCTTGCGCATAATGTCCTTTGTGGCCAGGGTGGTATAGAGCTTTTTCAGGGTTGGGTCATGCTTTGGTCCAAGAAATGCCCACGGTGCAATCAATGCACCTGTACTGATACCGGTCACGATCTGAAAGTCAGGTCGGTTACCAGCCTCGGTCCAGCCAACCAATAGGCCTGCGCCATAAGCACCATCCGGTCCGCCGCCAGATATCGCGAGGTAGTTGTGAGGTTTGGCAAACATAGCTGGGAATGTAGAACGAATCTCATCTCTTGACCGGCCAAGTATTCGTTCATCAGCCCGGGGCGGCTTTCTGTCACCCCAGAATCTTGCGTCCGGTATACCTGGAACGGTTACATTCGGATCAACTGAGTCTGGTGCAGCATTTCTTGACGATGTAGATGAACATCCAATGATAGTGAGCGATAGCAGTAGGGCGATAGGCAGGCTTGCAGTGTTAGATCGGATGTTCATTTAGGTGCATAGCCCTTGAGGTATGACAGCTCATGTGAAGAATTAGCCCAAACACAGGCTAAATTATAGTTAGGTAAATCCAATAACCGCTAATGTAGTGTAGCTAGTAATTTTTAATATGCAGAATCGGCAAAAAAGCTGAATCTACGGTAGTATTAGAAAGCCATAATAAGCCAATATATGGAATCCCTATGCTACATAGTTGATTAAAATCACAAGTGCGATTATAAGTATATCGCTTTGTTGCTGAATTAGAGGCGTATAACCGCTATAGTTGTTGGCGTATCATAAAAATATTGACATAGAAAAATGCACGCTCATACATTCACCGATTTTGAAGAGTTTC
>JBFFRZ010000238.1:0-3922 GCA_041572715.1 Gammaproteobacteria bacterium | reverse complement strand
GCGCAGATGGCGAAGGATGGCTCAGGTTCTTCCCCGGCAACAAGCCCCGGTGGGGCAATTGTGATTTTGTTTTCGACCGTTTCTGTCGCGAATACGACTGGCTGGTAGTTTATGATGACCTGCCATCCATGTCCGGGGAACGACACCCTCTTTGGGTCGAGGATCTGGCCTGCCCGCCTCAAAACACCCTGCTGATGCTGACAGAACCATCCGTGGTCAAAACATACGGCCGTCTTTACCTGAACCAGTTTCGGTGGATCCTGAGCACACATGAAAGCTGGGCTTGCGGGAAACATCCGGGGCAAATATTTCAACAGCCCGCGTTGTACTGGTTTTATGCCTCCACCTCGCCCCGCGGCGATTACGACACTGTTGCCGCCAATGTTCCGCTGAACAAAAACGCTGACCTGTCTACAGTTTGTTCCAGCAAGCGTCACGGCCACACGCTACATCGCAGGCGCCACGATTTCACGCAGGCGCTGAAAGCGCGCCTCCCCTTTATGGAAATTTATGGCCATGGCGTTCGCCCACTCTTGGACAAGGCAGACGCTCTCGATCCTTTTCGCTATCACCTGGCAATAGAGAATTACCCGGGAGAACACCACTGGACGGAAAAACTTTCCGATGCATTTCTCGGCGCGTGCATGCCGATTTACTATGGCTGCCCCAATATCGAGGAATATTTCCCTGAAGAAAGTTTTATACGCATTGATCTGGACGACGTCGACGGCTCTGTTGAAATCATACAGCGTGCCATCCATGACAAATCATGGGAAAAGAATCTACCTGCCATACTGGAAAGCCGGCGGCGCGTACTGGAACAATACAACACTGTTGCCACTATCGCGAGACTGGTTAACGAACGACATGATGCCGCTCGCATGGCACCATTAAAATCAGTGGAAATCTGCAGCCGCCGCCGGCTACACAGGCAATTAGTACCCGGTCTGCTTTATGGTGCTGAAAAACTCTATGTGCGAAGCAGACACCTGCTCGGTTTCTGACACGCACCGTGCCAGGCCTGCAGCTGACTGATTACACCACGAGGTACAACACTTGAAGAAGACTCTCAAACAACACCTGCTGGATACGTTAAATATCGGTTACTTTCCGACCAAGGTGACAAAGAAGGATGACCTCCTCAACTTGATTGGCAAACTGCATCCAAAATCGGTTGGCATCGAACCGGTAAGACTTGGCCCGGAAGGTGACGGAGGCTACCTGGTGCCCGATGATCTTGACGGTATTTCGGCCTGCTTCTCTCCGGGCGTAAGCGATACCTCGGACTTCGAACTGGCATGCGCCGACCGTGGCATGCAGGTTTACATGGCTGACGCTTCGGTTGATGGCCCGGCCACCAAACATGACAACTTCAGCTTCCAGAAGAAATTCGTGGGCGCAACCACCTCGGACCAGTTCATCACGATGAGCGACTGGGTGAAGGAATCCGGAAAAGCACCGGATGCCGACCTGATTCTCCAGATGGATATCGAAGGTTTCGAATACGAAACCCTGATTAGCATGCCGGACGAGTTGATGAAACACTTTCGGATAATCGTTATCGAATTTCACCGCCTGCATCATCTCTGGAGCAGGCCATTCTTCCGCCTCGCATCAACTGCATTTACCAAGATTCTCCAGACACATTCAGTCGTGCACCTGCACCCGAACAATTGCCGCCCGGTCTTCTATATGCAAGGTATCGATATACCGCGCGTCATGGAATTTACATTACTGCGCAACGACAGGTTCGATACCTTCGACTATGCGAACAGTTTTCCCCACCCGCTTGACCGGGACAACACAGGCAAACAGCCCCTCATTTTGCCCGAATGCTGGTACCGGTGATTAACGGAAACCCTGCTCCGGAATGTCCGGCCGGCCTTGCAAGAACCAGTCTGTTACATCACGACATACCTTGTCGTGCCCGGAACAGGTAACCACGCAGGTAACTGCGAAAGGCCTTGTGCGAGCGCAGCGTCACCTGCCGTTCCTCGAGGCCCGGCTTGTACAGGCGCCTTGCCCAGTACGCCGCCCAGGCAAAGGGATTGTAGACATTCAGTATCCGGCTCCTGGCTTCCTCAAGCGCATTGATCTGCTCTGGCGCCAACGTCACGGCAAGTAATTTTTCTATTCGGTCGGCTGCAGCATCCACATCCAGATTATTGATGGACAGGCTTGCCTTTCCCGGCAGATATTCAGCCAAATTCGGGCAACCAAGATAGACCGGATAAGACCACCCAAGATAAGCATCAGCAAGTTTTTCAGTCCAGTAGTTGTCAAGCACACTGTTCTCCAGCACCAAATGGAAACGATACGGAAGGATTGCATCCATCTTGTCTTCTACTGGCTCAAAGCCGCGCCCGAAGTGGACCAGCCTGTCGCCCAGCCGCTGCTTGAGCCCGTCCAGCAGCAGGAGGCGCTGACGCTGCCCTTCGGTCTTGTCGGCATTAGAGCACACTACCGATATCCGGTTCTGTTTCTCCGGTGAGGGCAGCGCAGTCAGGTAGTCATACCCGTACAGGTAACTGTTGGTCCGCTTGTCCAGCCCAACATGCCAGTTCAACCCAAGGGCACTGACAAACAGATGCGGATGGCGCGATTCAGCATGACTGTCAACTACGTAACCGAACTGTCGGTAGAACGCTTGTTGATACATCTTCTTGGACAGTGGCTCTCCCGCAATGAACAACGTATTGCCAGGCGCAACAGTAAACCTGTCGCGTGGTCTTGCATTGCCAAGGACAACTGAAAAATCTGCATGCCCGCCCTCGGCTGGATTAAAATCAAAACGGACATTCTCCCAGCACAGCGTTTTCCCCGGTGTCAGCAACTCCATACCTCCGGGTGCGCAATCCATATTGATACGGACACGTAATTCAGTCATTCAGACCACGCGAACCCGTTGATGCAGAACATCTCCGGGGAAGTAATCCATACACCGTGTTCCGGCTTTGCAAATTACTAGACATGGTCGTTCACCTCATTAAGCTCATTGTAGAGCTTCAAGGTCGATGCCAGCATTTCCTGCAAACTGAAGTCATCACTCCGCTCAACCGGCTGAGGCTGCACGATCAACCTCTGTGTTATCCGGCACAATTGCGGACGATCACACAACGGCACCCTTCCCTGCGGATACAGACTCGCCAGAATTTCGCCAACGCCACCATGATCGTAGCCGACCGCCGGCACGCCCATGCACAGCGGCTCCAGAACAGTACGGCCGAACGATTCAGGCTTGTTCGACAACGACAGAACCATATCCGACACTGCGTAAATATCACGCATATCATCGCGCCGGCCGGTGAAGGTAATCCGTCCGGACAGGCCACTGTTGTCAACCAGCTGCCGCAATTCATTGATATAGGCCTGCCGATCAGGATCAAGATGGCCGACGATAAGCCCGTGCACATCCACGCCCGCCTGCACCAGGTCCGCAATCAGGTTAATAAAATCCACGTGCCCTTTCAGACGCGTCAGCCGCCCCGGCAACGTCAGCACCTTACGCCCTCTGAGAAAAGGATACGCACCGTACCAGTCTTCCAGCCAGTCGGGCGATGGCTTGTAGCCGTACGGAAACTCGGCCGGATCCACGCCCCGGTAAATAGTAACGACCTTGTCCGGATCGACTTCCGGATAGTTGTCGAGAATGTACTTGCGCGCAGTGTCGGAAACCGCGATCACCCGCTCGCCGCGCGTCATGATCGCGCTGTAGCGGTTAACCGAATACAGGCCATGCACCGTGGTGACGAAATGCGGGCGCTGCTGCACATCCATGCCACGCCAGGCCAGCCACGCGATCCAGGCCGGCATGCGGGAACGGACATGCAGGATGTCCGCGCCCTGTTCTCGCAACAGGGCACGCAGCGGGCGAACCTGCAGCAGACTGAACAGGGACTTCCTGTCGACCGGCAGGGTAATG
>JBFFRZ010000237.1:0-3923 GCA_041572715.1 Gammaproteobacteria bacterium | reverse complement strand
GGGTCTTGATGGAATCAAACTTGTCGAGTTCAACGTACAGAACAATGCCGGGTTTCTGGCCACCGCTGACATCGGTGATGGCCTGCTCAACCTCTCCCAGAAATGCCTGGCGGTTATAAAGCCCGGAGGCTGGGTCGAGCGTTTTAAGTTCTTCGAGCTCATGGATGACTTCGTCACTGATAGCGCGGTCCCTGATGAGTACCTGGGTGCAGGCCTCACCGTCGATGCTCGCCCTGGAAAACTGCATGGCTGCCGCAAATTCGGTACCGTCATCACGGACACAGCGGATCTCGACAGTTTCATCCGTGGATTCATCGTAGCCGGAAAGAAATTCCTTGAAGCGCTGGTGTTCGTCTTCGGCAACCATGTCGAGGATGGGCAATCCCTCCAGGTCGTCCTTGTCTTCAAAGCCAAACATCTCCACATATACCCCATTCGAGTAGATGTGCATGCCCTCGTGAATATAGGCGATTGCGTCCCGGGAACTGTCCAGCAGGCTGCGACAGCGCTTTTCGCTTTCCTGGTAGGCCTGCTTGAATTCCGCCATACCCTTGCTGCGTTGAATGCCTTTCAGTTCACGTTGGGCGACCAGGCGCAAATGTTCCGGCTGGTTACGACTTACCAGGTCACGAGCCCCGTTATTCATGGCACGTATTACGGAGGCCGTATCGGTATCCGAATCTACCGCGATGACCGGGATGAGGTCTTGATGTTTATTGGCGATCTGGCAGGTCATACTGAGTAACTTGTCATCAGTACCGCAGAAAATCAGCTCAATGCGATGCCTGACCATGATTTCATCCAGCTGGTCGCTTTCGGTAAATGCAAACGGTTTTACAAGCAAGCCTGCGTTTCTTAATTCGGTTGAAATGTATTCAGCTTCGTCAGGAACGGCTTCATAAACCGCGATATTGCTTGTGTCGTCTCTTTCCAATTGCCCGCCTATGAGTCAGTCTTTCGTCCGTATTATTAATCGGTAATGTTATCCGGAGCTGCTGACCGGTGTGTACGCTTATTTTCCATTGTTTTTGGCAGTCCATCAATATTTATAAGCGTCTTGGAAGGCGCACCTGCCTCTTCACGCACCAGTCGCGGCAACATCAGGCCGGATAACCTGGCTTGCAGCTGCCGGTAAATCGACGCAACCCGATGTGCCTCCAGGTCGAAATGGGCGGCACCCTGAACCCGGTCGAGCACATGAAGGTAATAGGGCTGGACCCTGTTGCTGAATAGCGCATGGGAAAGCTCGCACAATGTTTCGGCGTCGTCATTCACCCCCTTTAACAGGACGCTCTGGTTGTAAAGCCGGATGCCGGTACCATCCAGTTCCTGTAAGGCCAGTTTTACCGGGTCATCCAGTTCATTCGGATGGTTGCAATGGATGACCATGGTCACGGGTTTAATCGTATTCAGCTGTTGTAGCAAACCTTGGGTAATTCTCTCTGGCAGCACGATGGGCAATCGGCTATGTAGGCGCAGCCACTGGACGTGATCAATCGATGCAATGCGACGTAGCAGGTCGCCAAGCCGATGGTCATCCAGCATCAGTGGATCGCCACCACTCAGGATGACTTCATTCACTTCCTGGTGTGTGCGCAGGTACCGGATAATCTGCTCAATACGGCTGTTGCTCGCTACGGATTCATTGTAGGGATAATGTCGACGAAAGCAGTAGCGGCAGTTTACTGCACAGGCGCCGGTTGTAATGACCAGCGCACGTTGCTGGTACTTGTGGATGAGCCCGGGCATAGGCGTGGATGGGCCGTCCCCGACAGGATCCGTGCAGAACTCAGCATGCTCTTCAAGCTCCAGCCCGAGCGGTAGTACCTGCAACAGCAGGGGGTCAAGTGGATTGCCTTTTTGCATGCGGCGCACGAAGCCAAGGGGCACTTTCAATGGGAACAGTTGTGCTGCCTGTTTTGCCGCATTTAACCAGCGTGACCTGGGCAGGTCGAGTAACTCGAGCAGATGTTCAGGCCGGGTGACCGCCTGGCGCAGTTCATTTTTCCAGTCGGTGTTTTGCGTGAGCGTTCGGGGTATCATACGCGCCTTTGTAACACAGGATATTCGGGAAGCAGACATGGCATCTTACAGTACCAGCGAATTCAAATCCGGCCTGAAAATCATGCTGGACGGAGAACCATACAATATCGTTGAGAATGAATTCGTCAAACCCGGCAAAGGCCAGGCGTTCAACCGGGTAAAGGTGAAAAATCTGAAAAACGGGCGGGTTATTGAAAAGACCTTCAAGTCGGGCGAAAAGGTCGATGGCGCCGATGTGATGGACACCACCATGCAATACCTCTACAGCGATGGCGAATACTGGCACTTTATGGATGAAGCCACCTACGAACAGGTGCAGGCGGATGCAATGGCAGTGGGTGACAGCAGTCAGTGGTTAAAGGAGCAGGACACCTGCAATGTCATCCTCTGGGACGGTGTGCCGATCAGCGTTGAGCCGCCGAACTTTGTCAATCTCACCGTGACTGAAACCGATCCCGGCCTGAAAGGTGATACCGCGCAGGGTGGCGTGAAACCGGCAACATTGGAAACCGGTGCTGTCGTTCGTGTGCCCCTGTTTATCGAGATCGGCGACCTGCTGAAAATTGATACCCGCACCGGGGAATATGTCTCACGCGCCAAGGAATGATCGTCAACTTGCCCGTCTGGCGCGTCAAATAACTTGCCTGATCTTGAATGTGGCCGGCTATCGGCCACACGGGTAATTCATCGCAGATGGACACAGGCTGGCGTCCAACCGCATCGATTGAACTGTTGCGCATTCGTGCGGCCTGGCTGACAAAAATTCGTAGCTTTTTCGCGGCCCGCGACGTGCTTGAAGTTGATACCCCGGTGCTGTCAAACGCGAGTGTCACCGATCCCAATATCGAAAGCCTGCTTACTACGGTTAATGGCAAACGCTATTACCTGCAAACCTCACCTGAACTATATATGAAGCGCCTGCTGGCAGCGGGCAGCGGCCCTATCTTCCAGGTAGCGCATGTATTTCGCGATGGCGAACAGGGGCGGTTACATAATCCGGAATTTACCCTGGTTGAATGGTATCGCCCTGCATTCGACCAGTTTCAGTTGATGCGTGAGGTAAGCGCCCTGGTGTCTGATCTGACCGGCCGTGAAATACCGGAAGAAGAGGTCCGGTATCTGACTTATACCGAGCTGTTCGAGCAACATACCGGCCTGGATCCCATGCATGAAAACTGGTCAGCCTTGAATGAATTTTGTGCATCCCGGCAGCTGCATTGCCCGGTGGATGATCACTGGGAAGGTGCCATGGACTGGCTTTTGGCCATGGTCATACAGCCCGTCATGCGTGGCCTGGTTTTTGTCAACGATTTCCCTGCGGCCATGGCCTCGCTCGCGAAGCTGGATGACAATAATCCCAGGGTCGCCAGGCGCTTCGAGCTGTTTATTGATGGAATTGAGATGGCAAATGGTTTCGAGGAGTTGACGGATGTTGATGAACAGCAACAACGATTTATCCGGGAGAATCAGCAGCGACAGGCGGCAGGCAAGCCGTTGATTGCGATTGATGAGGCATTTCTGGGGGCGCTTGGGGCAGGTATTCCGGAAACATCGGGCGTGGCGCTAGGCCTTGACCGGTTATTGATGTGGAGCCTGCAGCTGGATCATGTTACCCGCGCCATGAGTTTCTCACCATTTGTCAGCAACGACTGAGCTGAACGGATAACAGGCCCGCTATGCTCTATCGATTCGCAGCAGATTTTATCGTCCTGGTGCACCTCGCGTTCATCCTGTTTGTGATCGCGGGTGGCTTGTCAGTTATACGCTGGCAATTCATGGTGTGGCTGCATTTGCCGGCTGCCGCCTGGGCTGCATTGCTCGAGTTTAATGGTTGGTTATGTCCTCTGACTCCGCTGGAAAATCGTTTTCGCGCACTGGCC
>JBFFRZ010000236.1:0-3926 GCA_041572715.1 Gammaproteobacteria bacterium | reverse complement strand
GCTACAAACTCATGCAGGGAATGCATGAGCAACGCATACTGATCAACCACAGTGCGCTGGCCTCCATGCTACTGGCCAGCGAGAGCACGCGTACCAGTCTCGCCAAGTTCATTAACAACATCCTGATCCTTGCCGGTGTATTCGGCACGATCGTATCCCTTTCGATCGCACTGCTTGGTGCGTCTGACATTCTGGATGCCGCCGCGGGAACCGGTGGCATGAGTCAGGTACTGTCCGGCATGTCGACCGCGCTTTCCACTACCATTACCGCGATCGTCTGTTATGTCTATTTCGGATACTTCTTCCTCAAACTAAGTGATGTACAGACCAACGTCATCAATAATGTTGAACAGGTCACCGCGGCCCTGCTGATTCCGAAATTCAGTGTTCAGGCCGACACCGTCATGCAAGATGTCGCCACGCTTGCAAGAAAGATGCAGAAGCTGGTCAGCACGCTGGAAGAGGCCCAGGCACGTTACTCTGCCTCCGGTCAGAAACTGCTGGATGCGGTGAGTAGCTATAGCATCCGTGGCCAGAATATCTCCAACGATATCAGCATCATCAAGGAATTATTAAGGTCCGGCTTCCGTCTTTACGAAGACGAGGATGAGGCTTAACCGCCACCCAGGACCCATACGGACAGCAGCATGTTTACAGATGGTTTCACAGATTTACGGATGAACCACCAGCATGGTCAGGGCGATGACAGCTTCTGGCCATCTTTTACCGATATCATGATGGTCATCGTAATTATCTTTCTGCTGGCAATGGTCGTCGTCATGTTACGTAACAGCGAACTCATCCAGCAGTTACGCCTGACGGTAGAAGCCGAGCGGTCAGCTGCAGAGCTGGTGCGCAAAACCGCCAGCGAAAAGGAAAACCTGGCCGTACGCCTGATCGATGCTGAGCAGATGCTTTCCATGATACGCATGGAACTGATGCACATGACCGAAAAGCGGGATACCCTGAAAAAGACGCTGTCCAACCGTGATGCTGAATTTCGTCAGCTGAAATCCGACTACGCTGAAAGCCAGTCGACCCTGCAGTCGGTGCGCCATGAGCTGGAGCTTGAGACCTCCAGGCTACAGCAGGCCACTTCAAGGCTGGACCAGGTCACTGAGCAAAGGGACTCGTTAACCATTGAATTAACGGATAACCGCAACAAGTTGGCCGACCTGCAAAGAACACAAGAAGAGCAGAACCGCCGCCTGCGAGAGGTCTTGCTGGAAGCGGATGAAGTCAGTAGCAAGCTCGCGGTGCTCGGCGGTGAATATGACGAACTCAAGGTCAAATACGACAAGCTGGTGCGCCCGGCCCGTACGCCTCGTGGCAAGCAGGTTGTGGAAGTTCGCAAATCAAAGACCACCGGTAGCGTTAACCTGGCGATGAAACTTCCTGGCGAGAATGAGTTCAAACCCGTAACCGAGAGCTACATGCATCAGCAATTGCAGCAATTGAAGAAAAAATACCCCAAAACCCTGTATATTAAAATCATCTTTCCTGAGGACAGTGGTCTGTCTTATAGCGAGGCCTGGGGATTCACCAGCGATCTGCACAACAAGTACGACTATTACTATCAGCAATAGACCCGGTAGGAGCGGTAACTACCTGACATGAATTCATCGAGCCGAACGCTTTCCCGCATACTTATTCCTGGGCTGTTGCTCGTGTCGGTGACGGTTGCTGTGTCCCTGGTGCTCACCAAGCCGCAGGCAAAGACTGCGGATGCTCGCGAGGTGGCACGTCGCATCGATACGCTTACCGTGAAAACCGGTTCTTTTGCCCCGACGGTACCGGTTTTCGCCCGGGTTACCACACCCAATCATGCCGACCTGCGTGCGTCCGTAACCGCCGACGTCAGCCAGCTGCTCGCTCTGGAAGGCTCCATTGTCGAGCCAGGTCAGGTCATTATGCTGCTCGACGATCGCGAGGCGGAACTTGAGGTCAAGCAACGGCAGGCCGACTTGCAGGAGGCCCAGTCTCAGATTGACGCAGAACTACTGAGACATGAAAACGAGCTATATGTCATCAGAAACGATGAGGGCGAACGCGCCCGCCATAACCGGGAAAAAATTATTAAAAGCCATGAGATTCGCCTGCAGGGACTGAGAGCGAAAAAGCTAAGGGCGACATCTGCGCTTGAGCTCGCTCAACTGGATCTGGAGCGTACGCGCATCAAGGCACCGTTTTCCGGCTATATAACTAACGTCCATGTTTCGGTCGGCGACCGGGTCAGGCCAGGCGACCAATTAATTGAGCTTTTTGATCGGGATGCAATTGAGCTCACCGGGTCCTTGCCCGCGCGTTACATCCCCAGCATACAATCCGCTCTGAAGAATAACCACACGTTGACAGCCAGGGGAGAGGTCAACGGCCAGACCGTGAAGGCCCGCCTCAGCCGTTTGAGCGGGGAGGTCAATTCAGGCAGTGGTGGCATTGATGCGATATTCAGTCTGACGGAACAAACTGATTTTCTTCAGCTCGGCAGAAGCCTGAAACTGGATTTGAACCTGCCAGCAGTCGACAACGCCTTAATCATCCCTAACACGGCATTGTATGGAATGGATACGGTATACAAGATCGTTGGTCAACGACTCAAGACAACCCCCGTTACCCGTCAGGGTGACTATTCTGACCAAGGCCCCATAGCAAAAAGCCTGGTCGTTTCTGCCGATATCCAGGATGGCGATATCATCATGACTACCCAGCTGCCCAATGCAGTGGAGAACCTGCTGGTCAAACCGGTCAGCCCTTCACAATGAGTGAATTCAGGCATCGCGGCAACCTGTTGGGCGTATTCGCGCAGCACCGCGTTGCCGCTAACCTGCTCATGATCATCATGATCATGAGCGGCGTATGGGCGCTGAACAATCTGAACACACAGTTTTTCCCCAGCTTTACCCTTGAAACCATCAACATACGCGTTGTCTGGCGGGGCGCCAGTGCTGAAGATATTGAAGACGGCTTAACAAACCGTATCGAGGAAGCCCTTCGCACCCAGGAAAACCTGCGCAAGCTGACCTCGACATCGGCCGAAGGACTGGCCTCCATTTCCCTGGAGTTCGAGTCTGGCACCGACATGTCACGATCACTTGATCAGGTAAAAGAAAAGGTCGCCCTGATCCGTGACCTGCCCGATGACATCGAGGAACCCGAGATCACCCGCTTGACCATATACGACCGGGTTGCCCGCATTCTGGTCTGGAGCAGCAACGATGCCCGGGCTTTACCCACCCTGGTGCAGAAATATGAGCGTGAACTGCTTGATCGCGGCATCGCCAATATAGAAACCAATGGCCTGCAGGAACAGGAAATCGCAATCCAGGTGGAATTACAGGTATTGCAGGAAATGAACATGTCGCTGGATGAGCTGGGCCGTCAGATTGGTCAGCTCAGTACCGAATCGCCTGCAGGCAACATCAACCGCAACCAACTCAGTCAACAATTGCGTAGCCCCGAGCAGATCAAGAGCCCTTATAACTATGCCCAGCTACCCATCAGTCGTAACGGTAATACGCTACGGCTGGGTGATATCACCAACATCGAACGACGTGCGCGAGTAGACCAGACCCGGATCACCTACCAGGGCCATCCGGCGATCGAAATGAGGCTGATGCGCATCGATGGGCATGACACGCTGGAATCCGCCCGCATTCTGGATGAGTGGCTGCAGGATACGCTGCCGACAATGCCGTCGGGGGTTGGTATCAAGGTTTACGATCAGCGATGGCAGTACATACAACAACGTATTAACCTGTTGCTGGAAAACGGCTTCACCGGCCTGATCCTGGTGGTTGCCATCCTGTTCTTTTTCCTGCGAGGGCCAGTGGCCTTTTGGGTAGCCGTCGGCATCCCGGTTTCCTTCATGACCGCACTGGCTGCGCTTTATGTATTTGGCGGGTCAATCAACATGGTCAGCCTGTTCG
>JBFFRZ010000235.1:0-3928 GCA_041572715.1 Gammaproteobacteria bacterium | reverse complement strand
CTGCCTCCACCTGCAGGCGTTCACGTCTGATTGACCTGACAGTGATACCGGTTTGCACTGATGATTCCGGCAGCTGTGAACGCAGCGCATCAATGAGCGCGACCTTACCACCGGCGATACGAAAGGACTGGTCATGTGATGATGGTCCGGCATGCCGGTGAATATCCCCCGTTTCGGTTTCATACAGCATGTCGCCCTTTGTATATTGACTAAAGAGCGACACACCGAGTTCGCTAATCAATGCTTGCACACGCTGCTGAAAGGCGGGCCATATCCAGGCAGGACCAAGATCAATGGCGCTCTGCTGTCCATGTGGTTTTTCAGAAAGGATACGACCACCGACACGTGACCTTGCCTCCAGCACCAGCACATCGACCTGTTGCCGATGCAGAAGCCAGGCCGCGTACAACCCGCTGAGGCCCGCCCCGATTACTATCACCGGGTGATGTTCAGACATACGAGACCGGATTTAACAGGTGCCCGCTCTTACGGTATACCGTGCATTGTCTATCCACGTAGATCGTCTGCCTGGAACCGGGTGGTAATCTTAACCAGCTGCCTTCTGGATACACCCAGTTTTGATCATGAAAGCTGCCTGAGAGCACAAAGTATTCGACGCCACCATCAAACCGCTGTTCTTCAACAGTTAACCCGGCGGGCCATCTCAGCATGCACACCGATTCATACCCCGCCTCGAGCAACGTTAGCTGATCGCTGCCATCTGCCCGTTTCTGCCACAGACCTTCATCACGCGTGTTGATTGCAAGCTGCTGCCGGTCATCGGGATGCATCTGCCACAACTTGACCAGCATAATGCATCCGTCTTCGCTGAATGGCGCATGGCCCGTGCCTTTTGGGTTACGCCCGTAGGTGCCTGCCGGGTAATTGCCGTACTGGTCCGAGAGTGTGCCATCGAGCACCAGGAACTCTTCACCACCTTCATGATCATTCTGGGCAAATGAAGAACCCGGCGCAAAACGTACCACGGTGGTCACCCGCTCTGCCGGGGGCTGGTCATCATCGCGTTCAAGACGCAGGCGCTGTACACCCGCAGTGGAAGACTCTTCCCACTCAAGATCATAAATGTTCTCACAGGCACGCTGCGCCAGGTCTGCGTTGAGTTTCATCGTGTGAATTATCGACCAGTAAACAAGAATATCCTACTGCAGCCGTTCGCAGTGATCCTGTCCTGTCCCGGCAAAATCATTGAATAGTGCTAACTGTGTCGCTATGCATCCCGGGGCTAATATCAACTGCCGTTAACTGTCTTTAGCAGCGGCCCCTGGTCGGCGTGCATACTCGCCCGTAGTGCGAGGTGCCCATATGCCTTCGCCAGAGCATGTTCATCACCCACGTTACCGGGGAAAATTACGACCGGCATGTCCGGAAAACGACCATGATCTGACGGGCAACGGACAACCGAACAACCCGGCAGGATTTGCCCGACGACCCGTGACGCGCGCAGGGCCAGTCCATCGCTCAGTACATCGTTCGACGTGATGCCGCCCTTGCTGATCAGAAACCCCAGGCTTTCCGGCAGACTGCGCACGATATCCATCAAAAAAGCGGATACGCGCATACCAAACTCCAATCGCTCAGTCTGCGAGGAAAATGTTAGCTCAACGCGGCTGGTGTAAATCACCGCAGTCCTGCCGGCATCGTGTACATCGTTGATCATCTTGCGGATCGATTGCAGCTGGTCAGCACGATCCTGATCAATGCGTTCAACATCAACCTCGATTGCGCTAATGCCGGGCATCTTCAACAGTTGATTCAATTGCTGTGTCGTCTTTTGCACATGTGATCCCACAATCACTGCACCAGGCCGCGCATCGCGAACATAGCGACTCATTTCCTCCGCCTTAACCGGTTGTGCCGGCAATTGAGCCAGTGCAGTCAACAGGCTGGCCGCACTGCGAAACAGAAAGCGTTTGCCCTGGTCGGCAGCCGCCATCAACTGGCTGCAGAAATGATCCAGGTCCTGCTGGGTTTCACTGTCCACTACACAACATGTGTTGCCGTTCAACGCCAGCAGGCGTTGCAGGCTGTCACCACGTACATCATCAAGCACAAATCGTTCAACCTCATCGGCCTTGATACGGCCACCGGTTTTCTCTTCCACGTAATCGGGCAGGTAGCTGTGCCGGTATCCAAACACGGAGTCCCGGGCGAACTCGGTTTCATGTACGGGTACTGGTTTGTCATCAATCAACAGGTAATGAATGCTGTCGACAGTGATACGCCCACCTTCAAAAAACGCCGGCACCATGAAGTGCGCATCGAAGGGACCGAGTTCTTCTGCGATGACATCGGTTTCCACCGGGTAGTGACCACGCAGGGTAGAGTCTGACCGGCTCACCACCAGCGGGTTAATCGACTGCCCGGCTTGTTCCAGTTCATTGAGCGCCTGCTTAAGGTTGATGCAAACTTCTCGCGTAATCTCTGCAGCCGAACCAGCGTCCATACCGCGCGTATTGGTCAACACGAACAGCAACGGCGCCTCGTCCTGCAGGCCGTCTTTCAATATCGCCACGTCCCACTGCGTCAGCAGCAGACAGCTATGAACGGTTTGCGATCCGGTGGGATCGTCATCCAGCACAATGATCTTTGTTTCTGTCATGGCTATATCCTCATCACTCACTTGCAGATGCGCCCTTTCCGGAGATGCCGGAGAGGACAGCGATTGACGCAAGCTACTGCATTAATGTGTTAACACGTTCGACCATGAACTCAGGCGTAATACCATTAAAGTCCATAATCTCCGCCGGCGATGCGGTGGTCTCACCGCGCTTCCAGCAAACTGTATCGCGGGCGGGTGCACGGGTGCGCAACAGTACCGGCTCCAGCGGTGCACTCGGACCACCACTGACGGCCATCAGTACATCCCCGTCAAACAGCGCATTGAAGTCTTCATCGCCCATGAAGTGGCCATCGGGCTGTGAAACAGTGTCCCAGGCGATGTCGCCGCTACGGTACAGGCGACGTGGATTAATGACCGCAACGATGCGTACCCGGTAACCCTGTGCCTCGAGCCTGTCCTTTGCTTCGAATACCGGCAGGAAAACCATGTCGCCAGTGACCGCGAATATAACAGTACCCCTGTCACCGGAGGTGGACTCGTAGATGGTTGCCGCACCGGCTTCCACTGCATTCCTGGCTTCATCGATACTCATGTAAACCGGCAACGGACTCTTGGAAGCCATGATGACCATGCCTTTGTTAAAGCTGTTGGTCGCGTATTCATAAGTCGCCTGCATGGCATTGGCGTCACATGGAAATAACGGGAAGACGTTGCCATTGCGCATCATGCCAGCGAAGTAGTTTTCGATTTCAGGCCGTTGGTGCGTCCAGCCGTTACGTCCCTGCTCCAGGGCACCCGCAGTAAACATCGTTACAATGGATGGCGTCTTGCGACGTAACTCGGCCATGGCCTGGGTTACCGTCTGCACGATCGGCCAGCCATTGATAGCAAAAGACTCATAGGACAGCCACAGTGCGCGTGAACCGAACAGGGCGAGGCCTGCAGCGAAACCTGCGCAGGCATCTTCGTTCAAAGGCTCGTATACCTGGCCGGTCGGCTCCTGGTTGTACAGCGGATCCGCGGTCGGATGGCGAATCTTCAAGGCGTCGTTGATGTTCTTCATCGCAGAGGCTTCGTTGCCGTCAGCATTCGTAACGACAAAGCGCCGATCGAATTCACCCACCTGCGCAACCAGCGCACCCATGGCCGTTGAAGGTACGGCCTTCTCGCCTTTGGCAAACTCCTGCATCTTCAATGCGGGTAATGGCGTTAATTCAATCTCGGATTCAGTAACAACCGTTCTGGAAGACGGGCCACCGCCAGCACGACTGAAGTTGTCACGAACAATCTGCCAGGCCTCTTCAGGCAGGGCACGGCGCTGCAGGCCTTGAATAATATGCGGCTGGT
>JBFFRZ010000234.1:0-3949 GCA_041572715.1 Gammaproteobacteria bacterium | reverse complement strand
AGGGACAAATAAAAAAAGCCGGGATAACCCGGCTGTTTGTATTCAAGTCCGAGTCGCTCGAGCAGCTCTCGAGACCCTTGAAAATCCCGTCGCGAATCTCGTCTACTTTACCCAGGCCATTAATCTTGACGTATTTGGGTGCTCCTGCTTCACCACTGTTGGCAAAGTCGGTGTAATAGGCAATCAATGGCTCGGTTTGATCATGGTAGACCTTCAGGCGTGCCTTGACCGTTTCTTCCTGGTCATCATCACGCTGAATCAGGTCCTCGCCAGTTTCATCATCCTTGCCTTCTACTTTTGGCGGATTATAAATGACGTGATAGGTCCGGCCGGATTCCAGGTGGACTCGACGACCAGACATACGCTTGATGATTTCCTCGTCAGGGACGTCTATTTCAACCACTGCGTCGACAGCGACACCTGCTTCTTTCAGTGAATCAGCCTGTGGGATAGTGCGCGGGAATCCGTCAAACAGGTAACCGTTGGCGCAATCATCTTCCTTGATCCTTTCTTTCACCATGCCCATGATGATGTCGTCAGAGACGAGACCACCTTCATCCATAATTTTCTTGGCCGCGACACCCAGTTCGGTGCCAGCCTTTACGTGGGCCCGGAGCATGTCACCGGTTGAAATCTGGGGTATGTTGTATCTTTCCTTGATGTAGTTGGCTTGCGTGCCTTTACCGGCGCCGGGTCCGCCGAGCAGAATAATGCGCATGAGTGACTCTCCTCTAGGCTGTCATGAAGCGCGACATTATGCACGTAAACGGTACGGTGAACAGCCAGATTGATATATGGGGGAATGCAATGTGTTTATTGCAGTCCCGGGGCATTTCGTCAGTTTTTCCTATGGTCAATCAGCCAGACCAGCCGGACCAGGTTCAGCCAGGTGCCAGTTTCTGAAGTGAGCCAATATTTCTGACCCAGGGTTTGTTTTTCTTCAGCGCCGCGGGCAGTGTCCTGATAGCAAGGTTGGCTTCTTTTCTGGACGGATAAATGCCGGTGGCAATGCCGGTCCAGGTTTCTCCCTTGACGGTATACTGATAACTATGGGTTTTGATCGCTCCTGGTATGGATCGCAGAAACCGCTTGATATTCGCCTGATCTTTACTAGCCAGTAACTGTATAGTGAATGTGCTGGCATCCTGCCGGGACAGCCAGGAACCTGCCTGTTTTACCTCAACTGACTGCTGCCGGGTCTCTGCGACGGGTTCCTGTTCCTTCACCAGGCTTTCGTTTAACACGACCGTGCTGAGTATCTTGGATCTATTGATGCTCACATCCTCGTCCGTAGCTGAAGGTGTGGAAGGTGACAGTACTACGTCATTGCCTTTGGCGGTTTTTTCACGCTGCTGCATGATTTTGATGTCGATCATGGACTGTTTTGCCGCCTGGTGCCCCTGTTTGGCGGCTGCGCTGAGCAGATCAGTCGCCATCTCCTTGTCTGGTTTAAGAATGTGGCCATTCAGCAACAGGGTGCCCAGGTAATACTGTGCATCGACGTATCCATTATTCGAGGCTTTCATCAGCCACAGTTTTCCCTCGGAAACATTTCTTTCCATATCCTTGCCATGGAGTTTCATCAGGCCAAGATCATACTGGGCTGGCGCATAGTCCAGTTCAGCGGCCTGATTCAGCCAATACTGGAATTGATGTGGATTGGGCTCTACGCCGATACCGCGCTTGTACATCAGGCTCAGGTTGTACATGCCTTCGGGATTGCCTTGCTTGGCAGCCTGTCGGTACCAGCGTACTGCTTCCTGCTCGTTTTGCGCTGTGCCCATGCCCCGCAGGTAGAGATAGGCCAGCTTGGTCTGGGCTGATCCCAGGCCGGTTTCAGCGGCCTGTTTCCATAACTCAAAAGTTCGAGTGAGGTCCTTGTCGACGCCTGAGCCCGTGAAGTATTTAATGCCCAGATCATGCTGTGCCTCTGCAATGCCGCTGTCCGCTGCGACCTGGTACCAGCGCGTCGATGCTTTTTGATTCCGTTCGGTTTGCAGGCCATTTTCATAAATTATGGCCAGGCCCAGCGCTGCATCTGCATCACCCTGTTCGGCAAGTGGCAACCAGATTTTCTTTGCGATTGCATAATTTCCGGAGGAAAAATGATCCCATCCCTCTTCATAAGGGGTTGCTGCGTGAATGGAGTACATATAACTGAACAGGGTCAGCAAGATGAGTAAATTTCGACTCAATTGAGACAGACTAATACGCATATTCAATGGCTTCAGGCGGCTCTGCATTGAAGAGTATTATGCATGATGATAAATAGGTAACCCAATGCCCGGCAGCAAGATGCCGGCAAGCTGTAAATTCGATGATTATGGTTACAAATCCCGCACTGGTTATATGTTGAGTCGCCTGATTTCGGAATCTACCTTGCTTCTTTGCCACATTTCTGCAAAAAGTTTCTCAAACTCCCGGGTTTCACGCGGATTGTTATAATTGGCAATGCCTTCGTACCGGTCTGAGTAAGTTTTGTAGACATAGCCGACTTCATCGAAAGTAATGAATGACATCAGGTGTTTCTCGTAATGTTTTTCCGGTCTGCGTATTTCCACCCTGGATGAAAGTGAGCGGGAGAGCTCTACCATGCGATGACCGCGTTGAATGATACGCTGTGAGTCGAAAGCAAGAACCTCGATGCGTGCATAGGGGCTTCCGAGAGCCAGGTGCTTGCATGCTTCGACGAATTCCGGACTGTCATAGATCACCGGGTCGAGGTCTCGCGTAAAAATTCTCATGCTGCGAGTGGCCTGAGCTGCCATGTGATGCGTAATCCTGACATGTTGTTCACTGGTTTCAAGCAACAGTTCGTGTGAAGTCTCACCGAGCACATATTGTTCTTCAAGATTTTCGATTGTATCCGGTGAGACTGGATCGGGTTGTTCAGACATCGTTTTCTCCCAGTAACTTGATCATGAGCAGATGTGGAATTCCGGCTTCTTCAAAGGATGCGCCCTGCGGTGCATAGCCCTGTAGTTCATAAAAAGGCAGAGCCTGTACCTGGGCATGCAAAAAGATGTGATCAAATTGCCGTTCCCTTGCTACTTCTTCCAGTGTGTTCATCAGTCTGGTGCCCACGCCCCGGTGCCGATATTCAGGTAATACTGCCATCCTGCCAAGTTGATGTGTGTCAAGCAAGCGCGCATAGCCTATTGCCTCACTCTGTTCATTAAAAGCCAGCGCATGCACCGCGCCGTCATCAAGATTATCCCATTCCATTGCTTCCGGTACAGACTGTTCTTCAATGAACACTGCGCGGCGTATTGGTTCGGCATATTGTCTTGCTGTGCCCCAGTCAAACGTCGTTATCTTCAAAATACATGTATCCCTGTTGATAGATATCCTGCAACAGATCCAGCGAGGCTTCATCTGACAGTATAGTTTTGATGGATTCATACTGCAGTTCGTAATTGTCACACAGGTGCATGATGGTCTGCGCAGCTGATGCGTCTACGTGATATTCCGATCCATTGAAATACAGGTCGATCTTATCCCCATCCCTGATATAAACGCAGCGCGAGGCTGGATGCAGCTTCAGTAAAGGTGTGCGCGACAGCATTATGATGAAGTCCTGTCTCTCTACCGGATCCGAATCGACGAGCGAGAGTGCATTCGCAGGATTTGTCAGTAACTGCCCTATAGCACGCATGACGAGATCGTCGTTTTCCATGGTTTGCATGAGTAGCTGCTGCATCCGTGATACATCCTGTCGCTGTAGCTCACTTCTTCTGCAATTATCATTCACACGGTCAGTGTAAAATTGCGGATGATTTTCATCTATTGAATATCGCTCACTGAAGGCCTGTAGCAGATCTGTTTGAGAGGGCGCCCTGAAGCCGATTGAGAAAGTCATTGATTCGCCAAGGGCAATGCCATAATGAGCAACGCCCGGTGGCAGATAAAGCATATCGCCCGGCTGCAGTATCCATTCTTCATCTGCGGT
>JBFFRZ010000233.1:0-3977 GCA_041572715.1 Gammaproteobacteria bacterium | reverse complement strand
TCAGGGTTAGTTTGCCCAATGACAAGTTCCTGATACCTGCGGGAATCAATTGCCAGATAAAATTCATGCAGGGCAAATGAATCCAGTCAAGCGATGCAGCCTGCATGTTCACTGCTACTAACGGGGGGTCGATTTTATGACAGAAGAAAATGGACTGATAAGCGCTGTATTACTTGATGGCAAGGGTAGTGGCAAGGAACTCAATTGGGAGCAAATCAAGCAGTGGCAACCGGAACAGGGCCTGATCTGGATTCATCTTGATTTCACCAGCGAACAGGCAAAAAGCTGGTTGATTAATGATAGTGGCCTCGACCCACTGGTTGCTGATGCACTGATAGCCGATGAAACCCGGCCACGCTGTTCTTCTGTTGATGATGGCCTCTTTATCAGCCTGCGGGGTGTAAACAGTAATCCCGGAGCAGACCCAGAAGACATGGTATCTATACGAATGTACTGTACCGGGCAAAGAGTGATTAGTACCCGAAGACGTCGCCTCCTTTCCATTAGAGACATAATTGACGCACTGCAAAATGGGGCAGGGCCGTCTACAGCGGGTCAGCTAGTTGCCATGCTTTCAGCGCGTATCAGCGAGAGGATGGCAAATGTTATCAATGACTTAGAAGATAGAATTGATACTGTGGAAGAGGCGATTATTGATGCATCTACCCATGAAGTAAGAAAAAGTATCCTGGAGTTACGGCGTGAAATCATCAAGTTACGACGGTATCTCTCGCCGCAGCGTGATGCACTCAGCAAGCTGCAGATGGAAAAGGTCGCATGGATTGATCAGCAAGATCAGGCAAAGATTCGCGAGGCATACGACAAGATTACCCGATATGTCGAAGATCTCGATTCAGCAAGGGACCGGGCTGCCGTAACCAATGAGGAGTTATCGGGTAGGCTCTCTGAGCAAATGAACACGCGTATGTACATTCTTTCAGTCATTGCCGGACTATTCCTGCCATTGGGATTCCTTACAGGCCTTCTAGGTATCAATGTTGGTGGCATACCGCTGGCTGAAAACACATTGGGTTTTATGCTCGTCGTAGTTTTCCTGGTTATTGTAGTGGTTGGTGAGATACTCCTGTTCAAAGCCAAGAAATGGCTGTGACAGCCACGCATTCTCTAGGCGTCTAATTTTGTGGCATTACTTTAAGGGTAGGCTGGAGCTACCCCATCAAGCCATAATAATAACTGCGTATAATATATATTATGTTAAATAGCATAGGTGGCTAGATATAGGGGGTGGCCTCTCCTCGTTAAATAGTCACGGAAAGCTGATTTTTACGGATTAGATAAGACTAGGAAATATGGTCGGACAGATATTCAATATTGTTTTCCCTATTTTCGCGATTGTGCTGGTCGGTTATTTATATGCCCGGCGACATTTGCCGGATATGGCGGCCGCCAATAAGGTCAACATCGATATCTTTGTACCGGCGTTGATCTTTGATGTGCTATCGGGCAAAGACTTCAACCTCGGGGATTACCAGCTTCTTGCGCTTGGCGGTGGATTAATCGTGCTCGGATCGGGGCTGCTGGCCTGGCCCATAGCACGCTTGCTTGGCTACCGGATCAGGACATTTGTGCCACCCATGATGTTCAACAATTCAGGTAACATGGGTCTGCCTCTTGCTCTGTTTGCGTTTGGTGAAGCTGCACTGCCTGCGGCTGTAATGCTTTTTATCATCAGCAATACACTTCATTTCAGCCTTGGCATGAAAATGCTCGACAGCCGCGCATCTCTGATCGGTTTGCTCAAGATTCCCATGTTAATAGCTACGATAGCAGGACTGGTGGTTGCGATTACGCCAATACAAATACCATCATTACTAGCGATACCCATTGAAATGATGGGCCAGGTATCTATCCCGCTTATGCTTTTCTCGCTTGGCGTGCGATTGATTCATGTTGACTGGCGTGCATGGCGCATTGGCCTAGCAGGGGCCATAGTCTGCCCGCTGACGGGAATCTTGATCGCGTTGGCGCTAGGCACGATATTTCAGCTGGATGACATGCAGTATGCCATTTTGTTGTTATTTGGGGCTCTACCGCCAGGCGTGCTTAATTTTATGCTGGCGGAACGATTTGATCAGCAACCGGAACTGGTTGCTTCTATTGTGATGATCGGCAATCTGGCGAGCATTCTGGTCATACCCGGTATGCTGTATTTTGTACTTTAGCTATAAACACCAGCATGTCGAGCAGTACGACCATGCGCTAAATTAACCGAACCATACCAGGCAATAAGATATAAGAAGAAAGCCTTATAACTCACTGTATTGAAACGATTTATTCCTGCAAATCGATAATCTCAGTAACTGGCAGCGTGGCGATATCGTTAAACTTGTAGTTTTGACCTTCATTGAGATCAACGATATTGGATACCCGCGAATAGGTGTCCTTTACCAGCAGTTCTTCGTCCAGCACGCCGGTCTTCCTCCTGATACCAAATCTCAGATTTTCACGGTCTCTCGTATTCAGGTTCTCCAGCATGGATTTAGTGCACCAGATCGATCCACCTCGTGCGAGATCACTTAGTCGTGCGGCATGGTTAATAGTGTCTCCCAGTATGGTAAATTCAAGATTGGTACCGCTTGAATAGGTCCCAAACCACTCCTGCCCTGAATGTAATCCAATATTCAAGGACAGTGAATGCATCCAGTTTTTGCGACGTTGCCACTCACGACTGACATCGCGCATCATGGCTTTGAGATCGTGTGAACAACGTATGGCATTCATATTGAAGTCACTGTCCGGCTGTGGGAAAAAGTAGTAGACCATGCCGTCACCGACATGCTTTCCATGCGTCCCATAATACTTCCTGAAAATAGGCTCGGCAGCCTGCCAGATGTGGTTAACCAGCTCAAAATATTCAATCGGCGGCAATTCTGCGCATATCTGGCAAGAATTCTGCAAATCAGCAACCATTACTGCCAGTGATGTCAGGAATGGCTTACGTTTGGCCAGCAAATTACGAATCACATGGTCCCTTCTCGAGAGAAATTTCATCAGGGGTGAGTTGTCGTCATCCACCTCAGCGTATACGAAGAAAACACCTTCCCTGAAGAAGCAGGCATACAGTGTGTATATTGATTTATTTTCCGGGTCCTCCCCTAGCTCAACCTCAAAATCAACCATTGGGGCCTGCTGTATGGGCTGCGCCGATTCATACATTTTACTCAGCAGAATTGCATCATCATGGTTCAGGGTTGCGTTAATGGTGAATATATTCTTCTGGGTCAGGCGTTTTTTCGCAATATCCAGGTGCACCGACAATAAATCTTTCCAATGAGTCCCCTCGCCTTGCCTGAAATTGCTGGATTCCATGAATATTTTCATCAGGTTGCGTTCAGCAATGTCGCTCTGCACATGCAGATCGGTATTGAAAACTGTGTTAACAGCGGCGTCGTTCCACCAAAGCAGCTCAAAATTGTTATTCACCATGTAGGCCGGACCGGTAATCGCTTCTATGTCCAGGTCCAGTGAATACGTTTTGGCAGGGCTATTAAATTGTTCATCATTGACAGAACCAGGCGCGATTTTCTGTCCCGGCTCGACTTTAAGGCGTTCACTTATGTCAGACATGGTAAGTCCTTCTTTTTTCAATTTATGAATCTCATTAACACGGTCGATCGCATCATCAGAAAAGTACCCCATTCGAGGCGCCCTGCCGTGGTCTTTCTGGGTCCGCTTCACCAAAGGCTTAGGCAGTAGTCCCATAGAGATGTAATTATTCAAGGTCGCCCTTGAAATCCCCGTTCTTTCAATTAATTGCTTGCTCGTTAACATAAAATAGACAGTAAAAGTACACAGTAAATATAGTCTGTCTAGTAGTTACAGTCAATAATTAATTAAGGTAGTAAGGATAGTAGTATAAGTGTCTGAAATATCTGAATTATTACGTCATTTTATTAATTATACAGACCATTTATACAGTCTAAGTATAATTATTTGCATGCAAAGTCTGAAAAATG
>JBFFRZ010000232.1:0-3992 GCA_041572715.1 Gammaproteobacteria bacterium | reverse complement strand
GGCTGCGAATATGCCTCGATATTTTCCAATCTCGGTGTCGACGTCACGCTGATCAATACGCGCAGTCGCCTGTTGGGCTACCTGGACGATGAAATTGCGGATGCACTGAGTTACACGCTGAGTAAACGTGGCTGCCGCATCAAACACAATGAGACCTATGAACGCATTGAAACAAGCGATAACCATGTGTTTCTAACCTGCAAGTCCGGGCAGAAAACCCGCGCTGATGCGCTTTTATGGGCAAACGGGCGCACAGGAAACACCGATAACATGGGCCTCGAGGAAATTGGTATCGCTATCAATCACCGGGGGCAAATCGAAATTGACAACAGTTATCAAACCAGCCTCGATCATATCTACGCGGTTGGCGATGTAGTTGGCGCCCCGGGCCTTGCCAGCGCCAGCTTTGACCAGGGTCGTTTTGTCGCATCATGCATCAGCAAGGGTGCCTGCGAAAGGGACCTGATCAAGGACATACCAATAGGCATTTACACCACGCCAGAGATCAGTAGTGTGGGTCGAACCGAAAAGGAACTCGCGGAGCACAACATTCCATTTGAAACCGGCCGCGCACATTTTGAGAATATTGCCCGGGCACAGATTACCGGGCATACCACCGGTATGCTGAAACTGGTATTTCATGCCGAAACCCTGGAGATACTCGGCATACACTGCTTTGGTGAACAGGCCTCGGAAATCATCCATATTGGCCAGGCCATCATGTCCCAGCCATCCCCGGCGAACAGCCTGCGCTATTTCGCTGAAACCACCTTCAATTATCCAACCATGGCCGAGGCCTATCGAATAGCAGCCATCGACGGATTACAACGGGTTATTCAGTAGCGGCACTACCCAGCTCGGTCATCGGGTCAAGATAAGCACCCGCTGTTTTGGGCAATGACTGAAAACAAATCTGATAGGCCTTGCGGGTAAAATCGTCAGTGATTTCATTCACATTGTCCGGCATGTCTAGATCATCCCAGGCAATTCGAACCTTTTTACCTTCCAGTTCTCCCGCGCAATATTCAAACAGAAAATCATCCGACGCATCAAACTGTCTGTAGGCCTGCAATTTTCCCTCGTAGGCATAACGGGTAACAAGCGTCTGGTAAGGAATCTCTCTACGATTCGGCAAATAGGTCGCCAGGTATTCTCTGAGCACGCGGCCCTGGTCATCGTAGATATAAATTTCAATCACATGCAGCGAATTCGGCGGCTGAATTTCCCGCTGTACGAGGGCAAGCAATCGACCTGATTTACGATCGTTAAATTTGACCTCCCGATAAAACTCGGGGTCCGCCCTGATACCGCCGTATCCACCGGCCTTTTCCTCGGTAACGTAATCCAGCGAGGTTATACGCTGTTTATGCAGCGTTTCCAGTGCTTGTGCAAATTTCGTCCATCGGGCTGCGAGGTCTGCGGAACTTGCGGAATGCGCAAACATGAGGGCCAATCCCAGGAATACCGCAATCCAAGGCACACGGACATTCATTGCTGACAGTCTGCATACGGAGATCACTTGATTCTGTCCTGCAACTTCTCGATCAACTGCCGGACACCATTTGCGTTGACCCGCGCATACAAGGCAAGCAATGGCAATATGCGCCGGACCAGAATATCAATCTGGCCTCTGACCTGATTTGACTCACCACGGGAAATCAGCGTGAGCGCCTGGTCGAGCGTCAAATCACCAACCGGTTCCACCTTCACCATGGATTTGTCATAACCAACCTGGTTGCCGCCCGCTTCCTGGGCCTGCTTCAGGTAGGCGGCTGATGCCTGCAACAAATCATCCGCGGTCATCTCTGCATTGACATCGACCTTGGCAACACCGGCACTGACAGTGAGTTTTTCCTTTTGCCCATCATGCTGAAATCGAACACTGGCCACCATCTCACGCACCCGTTCGGTCAGCTGCACAGCACCTGGCAGATCACAGGTGGTGAGCAGGGTCACGAACCCATCCAGCCCCATGCGACATACAAGGTCCTCCTGCCGGCTATGCTTGGAGAGAATTTCACCGACTTTTTTGATCAATGCACCGCATGTGCCTTTGCCTACCTTGATAAATAGCTCACGCAGTCCATCGACCTGTAAATTGATGATGATCAGTTCCCGTTCATGGCGACTTGCATGCGAGATGGCCTGTTGTGCAGACTTGTAGAAAAACGCCTGCGTCCCCAGACCAGTCAGCGGGTCTACTGCCGCTGCGACCTCCAGCTCGGTTGTCTTTTTTTCCAGTTCCTCGGCCGTCTGTTCGAGCCTGGTATGGGTTTTTATGCAGGCTCTTAATTGCGCGGAGTCAAAGGGTTTGGAGACAAAGTCAGAGGCGCCGGCCTCGAATATTCTGTTGCGGTTCTCCTCACTGTCTTCCTGGCCAGTGACAATGATAATCGGCAGGTTACGGATGCGTGGATCATCCGAGCTGCGTACTTTTTCCAGGAAGCCGAATCCGTCCATGACGGGCATGGACAGGTCACAACAGACGATTTTAATCGTTTCGTCCTGCTGCAATAAATCCCAGGCCTGCTCACCGTGTTCTGCCTCGACAACATCATTCAGACCCTTGAGTATTCGAGAGACCGACTTGCGCATCAGGCGCGAGTCATCCACGGACATTATCCGTACGAGTTCCTCGTTGTTATCTGATCCCATGGTCCGAATCTAGCGTATATGCGGCAACAACCCTACTACACCCACAATAATCAGGTACAGGGCCACAATGTAGTTCAGTAACTTTGGCTTAATCAGGATCACCACGCCGGCAACTATAGAGATCACGGCATTGGTCATGGCTACACTCATTGTTATTCTCCATACCAGTCATGGACTGGCCTTCCTCTGGTAAACACACTACCATTCATATGCAAATAAATCATCCACCACAGGATATCAAAATGGAAGAATACCTGGCGCAGGGACAGCAGTTGCTGACGGATTACGGTGTCAAGGTCATCGCCGCGATTGCCATATTTTTCATTGGTAAGTGGGTAGCTAAATTACTCACCCGTACGATCCGCAAGCTCATGGGAAAATCGAAACTGGAACCTATGCTGGTGACATTTACCAGCAACCTGACGTACGCCGCACTTATGGTGTTCGTGGTGCTGGCCGCGCTCAACCAGTTAGGCATCCAGACTACCTCGTTCATTGCGGTAATCGGTGCCGCCGGCCTGGCAATCGGTCTTGCCATGCAGGATTCTCTGTCTAATTTTGCTGCAGGAGTGATGCTGATTATTTTTCGTCCCTTTAAAACCGGTGATTTCATCGAGGCGGCAGGAACTGCGGGGACTGTGCTGGAAATCCAGATCTTTACGACCACCCTGAAAACCGGCGACAACCGGTTGATCCATATTCCCAATGGCAAAATCATTGCCGGCAATATCGTTAACTTCTCAGCCAATGACACCCGGCGGGTGGATATGGTATTTGGCATCAGCTATGACGATGACATCAAAAAAGCCAAAACCATTATCGAAGACGTACTCAAATCCGAGTCGAGGGTACTGCCTGAACCTGAACCCACGATCGGCGTCCTTGAGCTGGCCGACAGTAGCGTCAATATTGCTGTGCGGCCCTGGGTGAATACTTCAGAGTACTGGCCCACGCTGTTTGCCCTGAACGAGACCATCAAGGAGAAATTCGACGAGGCCGGGATCTCTATCCCGTTCCCGCAGTCAGATATTCACCTGATTCGCCACGAATAAGCATTAAATCTTCGTCTTTCTCTATAAGTAAATCTTATATTCTGCAGGGGCTCGCTGGGATAGAATTCGCGTCCCGCTATCATGTCCATGACAGCCATTGCCTGAAACCGCGATGTTCGATAGCCGCGACGGATGTCGTCGTTCCAGACAGTTAAACTAGGAGAGCAGCATGTCTCAGAAACACCCTGTTGTAGCAATCACCGGTTCTTCCGGCGCCGGTACCACCACCGTTAAGCTGGCTTTTGAGCACATCTTTCATCGCGAAAAGATCAAGCCCGCCATTAT
>JBFFRZ010000231.1:0-4004 GCA_041572715.1 Gammaproteobacteria bacterium | reverse complement strand
CAAGGCGATAAAAGGCAATACCCTGTTATGGCCTACGGACTGGACACACACACATCGCGGTCTTGTATCGAAAACAGAAGAAAAGTACATCGTCACAGGCTGGCTGAATTTTAATTAAATCACTACAAGAGAACGAATCATGGGAATACTCAATAAATTACAGGACATTCTAGATGCTACGCGCCAGGTGGATTTCCTTGCGCCGCTTGCATTGCGTTTGTACCTGGCGCCAGTCTTCTGGTTTGCAGGTACCAACAAGATGAATGGATTTGAGGACGTCGTCAGCTGGTTTGGCAATGCAGAATGGGGTCTTGGGTTACCGATGCCCTGGTTGATGGCACTGCTGGCTACTTCTACTGAAGTGATTGGTGCGGTCATGCTGTTGTTTGGTTTTGGCGTTCGGTGGGTATCCATACCGCTGATGATTACCATGCTGGTGGCTGCATTCTCGGTGCACTGGGTTAATGGCTGGCAGGCTGTGGCCGATGCGAAGAGTCCATGGCCACCCGAAGGAATCGAAGAAGCACAACAACGTCTGGAAGCCGCGCGTTCCATCCTGCAGGAGCATGGTAACTATGACTGGCTGACCGGTAGCGGCAGTTTCGTTATTTCGAATAACGGTATTGAATGGGCGGCTACCTATTTCATCATGTTGCTGGCGCTGTTTTTTATTGGTGGTGGTAAATATTTCAGTGCTGATTACTGGATCAAAAGGCAGCTCAGATCATGACGATCTCAGTAGTATGATCCACATATGAGGTAATCATGGACATACAACATGTCATTCTGTTTTTTACGGGCATGTTGTTGATCTCGATAGTCGTTCAGCCGATTGTCAGTAAATCCGGTTTCCCGTTAGCTGCCGGACTGATTCTGGCTGGTTACCTCATGTCGGAGGTGCTGGTCTATTATTCAATAGACACTGGAATACGCTGGGATAATTTTCGTGACCTCGTGTTTTATGTTTTTTTTCCGATCCTGATCTATGAGGCAGCATTCAATATGAATGCGCGCCTGCTATTTAAAAACCTCTTGCCTGTTCTGTTTCTTTCAGTCCCTATGATGCTGGTATCAACACTGGGTATCGCGGTAGTGCTGTACTATGGCATTGGACACCCCGAAGGGTTTCCCTGGGTAGCTGCGCTATTGACAGGAGCGCTACTGTCAGCAACTGATCCGGCGGCAGTATTGGGTATTTTCAGAAAGATGAATATATCCAAGCGATTGTCATTGCTGGTTGAGGGAGAGAGCCTGTTCAATGACGCTGCTGCGATTGTTCTATATTCAATGTTGCTCGGTATTGCCCTAATGTCAGATGCAGACATCAACATGGGTGATGAATCACTTGGTTTCTTGAAGGTGTTTGCCGGCGGATTGCTGGTTGGCCTGTTTGTCGGTGGTATGGGTTACCTGCTCATCCCGGTGATCCGGGATGTAACCAGCCGTGGAGTTCTGAGCCTGGTGTCCGCCTATCTATCATACTTTATTGCAGAATCTGGTCTGCATGTATCGGGCGTGATGGCCGTTCTTGTGGCAGGACTTGTGCTGGGGCAGGCCAGTAGAGCGGACGCTAATCAGGATACACATCGGTTCATGGCATCTCTATGGCAGTACAAGTCCTATATCGCAAATTCCATGGTATTTCTGATTTCAGGTATTACCATCCAGCTCGCGATGTTTACAGACCAATGGTACGCCATACTGATCGGTATAGCGGCAGCGACGCTGGCACGTGCCGCTGCAATCTTTGGCTTGTTTCCACTGGTTAATATCATCCCGGGTATCGAGTCCGTAGGCTACAAACAGCAGCTGTTGATTTACTGGGGCGGAGTGCGTGGTGCGGTAACACTGGCCCTGGCATTGTCACTACCGACAGATTTGCCTTACTGGTGGACGATCCAGTCTGTTGCCTATGGGTTTGTTATTTTTACGTTGATTGTGCAGGCGCCCACAATGTCTATATTGCTGAAGCATGCCGAATAGCTATCGTGATACCTGCATCTCTCTAAGCATTCGCTCGAATGGTTCCGGTCTGGAAATGGCATAACCCTGGGCATAGTCAACACCGATTTCACGGAGCTTTTGCATGATTTCCTCATTTTCCGCATATTCAGCCACCGTTTCGATTTTCATGATTTTACCAATATGGTTGATGGTGTTGACCATGGCGTAATTGACTGAATCCGTATGTATATCTCGGATAAATTGCCCATCAATTTTCAGGTAGTCCACCGGTAGTTGTCGTAAATAGGAGAAAGATGACAGGCCACTGCCAAAATCATCCAGGGAAAACTTGCAGCCTAGTTTCTTGATTTCATGAATCAAACTGGATGCCTTCCCAAGATGGGCGATTGTTGCAGTTTCAGTAACTTCAAAACAGATCAGTTCTGCCGGCGTTGAATATCGCTTGAAAGACGCCTGGATAAAATCAATCAGGTTTTGATCGGATAGCGATGCGCCGGAAAGATTGATCGAGCAGTATATATCCGCGGCTCTGCCAGATTCATGGCGCCAATGACTGAGTGTCTTCAGGGTGGCTTCTATGATCCAGCGATCTATCCTCGCCATCAGGTTATATTTCTCCGCGGCCGGGATGAATGTGCCCGGGCTTACCAGCTGGTCATTATCTCTCATACGAACCAGAACCTCGTAGTGTGGCAGCGAAGGTTTATTGTCATTCAAAGACAGAATTCTCTGGCACCAGAGTTCAAAGTTACCGTGCTGCACGCCATGGTTGAGCTTGTTGGCCCATGACAGCTCATGCATTTTCTGCAGCAGATCCGAGTTTTGTTCGGTGAAAAAGTTAACGCTGTTTCCCTGGTTTTCCTTGGCTGCCTGGCAGGCAACATTGGCGGCACCAAGCACACAGGATATTCCTTCGCACTCTGAATTCACCGGCACCATGCCGATACTGGCTGAAATTTTGTGGTCCTGGTTGCTCCAGTTGAAGCGATAATCTTCAATGCGCTGAAGAATGCTGTTCGCAAACCCGATTGCCTCATTGTCAGTCTGATGCTGGGTCAGCAGGATGCCGAATTCATCACTACCAACCCGTGCAAGTATGTCGGGCTCGCTAATCATTTCGGATAATTCTTTAGTGATTTCGATCAGGAGTTTATCTCCAGCAATATGCCCGCAGCTGTCATTGATAATCTTGAAGTTATTGAGATCAAGATAAAGCAGAAAGGCTTTATCATCCGAAAGATCAGATAAATCCAGCAGTCTGCTTAGGTGGGTTTCAAATTGCTGGCGATTGATCAGGCCGGTCAACTGGTCATGAGATTGCTGCCAGTCAAGCATTTTCTCCATGTTCCTGGACAGCGTTTCGTCGTGGAAAGTCAGTACGGTGCCCGTCACATTTCCATGATGATCACGTGTAAGTACTACTGATCCGCCCACGATTCGTTTTTCACCATCGTTTCGTTGCAGTATGATCCTGTTACCCATCTCGATATTTTCTTTTGTTCTGAGCGATGTGATCACGGGATTCTCTATCGATTTTTTGGTTGCGGGATCAAGCAGTTTACATATGCAATCAAACGGGTTGTTGAAGGCATCCTCCAGTTCAATGCCACTGATGTACTCGGCTGCATCGTTCATGTAGTTGACGCGCCCAACACTGTCAGTAGAAATAACCCCGTCGGTAATTGATTCCAGTGTCAGACGAATCTTGTCTTTTTCTTCGAGTAAGGCGTGTTCGGACTTGTATGCTCTTAATGAAGCCATGATAGTAGTGAACATCTTTTGCGCGGTCAGTTCTGTCTTGGACTTGTAATCATTGATATCGTAATTGGTGATTACTTCCTTTTCCGGGGCATACCCGGGCTGACCGGTGCGCAGGATGATTCGTACGATATGGTTATTTATTTTCTCACGGATGTATTGCACCAGCTTCAAACCGGCATCGTCAGTTTCCATCACAACGTCCAGCAGGATAATGGCTATATCCGGATGTTGCTGTAGCTGCCCCCTGGCCTCATCAGAGGTAAAGGCATGCAGGTAAT
>JBFFRZ010000230.1:0-4045 GCA_041572715.1 Gammaproteobacteria bacterium | reverse complement strand
TTCTTCGAAATCCCGTTTGTCGTCAAACGGCAGGGATTTGCGCAATTGATTTTGCAGCTCAACGGTAAATTTTGAGGGCATTTTCCCTTTAGGGTGAAAATGCTTGCCGGACATGGCGCCGGGATCAGACTTGGCGGCCCCACCGCCAGCGGCCAGGGCAGCGCCACTACCCAAGCATATAGCTAATGTGAATAAACTGAGAAGATCGCGCTTAAACTGCATAGGTAACTCCATATTTCGATTTATATTCTAGATACCGGTTATATTAGGTGCCACTAATGGATACTCACGGTGTCGCGGGATACTTTGGTTAACTTGGTAAAAAATGATGAATTCAAGGCGTAGATATTAAATTTAAAAACGTAAAGCGTGCACCTTACCCCAGTGCTATTTCGGAAACAATCAGGCAATCAGGCCTATTATCGGTCGTTTCGGCCTGTATCGTGCCTCGCATCCACCAGGATGATCTGGTCACTGATCGCAGTAGCTGGGAAGCCAGCAAAAGACTGGATAAAGGCCGAGCTGACATTATTACGATCATCGTCACCAGTAAAGGTTTCTATATGGTTTGCCAGTAAACTATTATTCTGAGCAATGTACTTGTCATTTCACAGCAACGTGAAATGCATCTTAAATCCATGATCATTATCGGCAAATCTATTCAGCACACATCAAATAGACATCAGGAAGGTTCCGGCGAATGTCAGCACGACATTGGCAATGGTATAGGTCCCGGCATACCCAATTGCCGGAACACTGCTTTTTGAAGCCTCGGTAACGACAGAAAGCGCTGGCGTACTGGTCATAGCGCCAGTTAACGAGCCCAGTAATAACGCTGGGTTCATTTTCAGTAACTTACGGCCAACCAAATAACCTAACGCAAGCGGCAAGGTTGTCACGAGGAGTGCGCAGACGATGATAATCAAACCAACATCCAGCAGAGCCTCGACGATACCTCCACCGGCATTCAGGCCAATCGAAGCCATTAACATCATCAACCCAAGGTTCATTAAAAGGTATCTGGCAGCTTCTGGCACACGGCCGAAAGTTGGATTATAGGTACTTGCGTAGCCGACAATAAGGCCAATCACCAGTAAACCACCAGCGGTTCCAAGACCAACCGCAACTCCCCCGACCGAGAGTGTTACCAGACCTATAAGTGTGCCCAGTACAATTCCGAGTGAAAAAGTAACCAGATCGGTTTCCTGTATTTCATGCTCTACATAACCCAGCATCGAGGCCAGTTCATTCAACCGTGATTCCTCCCCAACCACCACCAGGCGGTCGCCCTTGTTCAGGACAACTTCATTGGTAACAGGAAGGTCGATGCCAGATCGATGGAGACCGGTGGGGAAACAACCAAAACTGGCGTTAATATCGAGATCATTGATGGTCTTGCCCAGCACATGATTATTCAGTACTACGATTTCTTTTGAGATAACGTGATAGTTAAGCAGATCTGCATCCAGCACCTCGACTGCACCCAACTCGTGTTGAATCGACTGGTGCATTCGAAGGCTACCGATAACAGAAATTACATCACCCTCCTGAAGCTCTGTCTTGATATCTGCATCGATCAGTTCACCCTTTCGGCGAATTTTCAAGGCAATGCCATCATGATTCAGCTCGGCGCGACGCTGGTCGATCGTTTTACCATTACTTTCTCCTGTGATCTGGTAGGCCCGGATAACCGGTAGCGTGTCCGCGGTTGTTGGCCGTTTGCCTCTTTGTTGCAACAGGCCCATTTCCATCGCATATGTCCTTGCAATCGCTTCCAGCTTGATGTTCATGAGCCTGGGTACATAGCGAATAATCAAAACCATAACGATAGTTCCAACCAGGTAAGTCAGCGCATAACCAACACCAATATTTTCGATCACCTGTTCTGTTGTCAAACCATCTTCTATCGAAGCCAGTCCGCTATGCACAGCATCCTGGGCGGCTGCAAGTGTGGGCGTGCTTGTCAATGCGCCTGCCATAAGTCCCGCATCAAACCCGGTCGCAAAGCCAAACAACTGGGCAAAGCCGAAGGTCAGCAGCAGACCAGTACCTGCGACCACTAAAGACAGCGTGATATATTTTTTTCCATCGCGCCGGAAAGCACTAAAGAAACTCGGACCCGCTTCCAGACCGATAGAAAAAATAAATAATGCAAACCCAAATGAACCAACGGCCTGGTTGATGGTTAAGCCATAGTGTCCACAAAAAAGCCCAACCAGCAGAACACCGATCGTTGGTCCGATCGGCAGTTTGAACAACTTGATATTTCCCAACAGGTAGCCGACACCAATAACGAGAAACAAAAGAATCAAGCTATTGTCTTTGAGTACCTGGTATAGATCAATTTCCATAGTAACTACCCTGGAAAGATTTCCTGGTTGTCATGAAGCGGGAGTATAAGTCTGAAGCCAGAAACAGAAATCTTGATCAATGCCTGTACGGCACATTTACCAACGCACTACTGCGTCTTGGTTCTGTGCGATACAGGACAATCCCCCGCTATTACCGCCGATAGACTTGCCAGGATCAGCGTACTGGCATTTTACAGGAAAACTGTAAATTGGCTTGAGATCTGAGCGCTGGCTGGCAGGCAACATTTTTGGATTATAGTTATCCAGAACCAGGGGCGTGCTCCCGGGTGTTTCATAGTAATTAACCACCATGTGCTTGATATTTTGCCGGGTCGATTTGACATAGGCCAGATGCAGCTTATCGTCAGGGATATCCAGTGATCTCAGCACGAAATATTTGCTAATCACGTAATCTTCACAATCACCACCGGCGCGTCCGATAAATTCTGTCGGCGTGGCCCAGTAATCCTCCTGCTGCCAGAGTTCCTCATCGGTACGGTAGGCATAATGATTGAAAAAGTCATTAACCCTGGCCAATTTTGTTTTGGTATCCGCAGTTTTTAGTTCTGCCATCATTCCCATCAACGCAACGCCGCGATCGTAAGCCCGCTTGCCATATTTTGCTTCAAGTTCACCGAGCATAGCCTGGCCGACAAATGATGCCCGGGCTACATGAGGAACAAAAACGAAAGAAAAGATGAATACCGATACGATCGCTGTTTTTCTGCGCATACTACAAACGCTCACAAATGTTTATTGCTGGTGGTTTGAACCGTACATTGATCCATTTCTGGAATGGTCCAGGGCCCAGTAACTTTTTTAATGAAAGGCTGATTTTTTATCAAATAGCGCTGCTGGCAGTCACCCGCTATTTAATCTCAGCCCGATCTGCGAAATCATAGCCGAGTTGGCTCTGAACTCAAAGGGCAAAGCAACCCTCAACTGGCTGATTTTCACCAAAACACCCTGTTCACGCGAATGGAAACTGAAAAAATCACCTGCGCTGCCCTCGCTGGCTATGCACAGGTACTTACCAGGATCCGTTCCCTTGAGAGGTAGCGAAAATCAAGCTAATCTGCAGGAAGCGTTTGCAAATACGCCAGCAAGTCTAACTGTTGTTCAATAGTAATCTTATCGTGCATGTGCGGCATGGGCTTGCGCATCATCATCATCCTGACAAATGCGCCAGGATGTCCATAACGCAGTTTGTGCATAGCCTCCCAAGGATTTTTAACAGCTACAGTTCCAACATACTCAGGCGACTTTTCATCCTTGAAATTTATTTCTTTTCCATCTACACCATGACAATCCTTACACCACTCTTTATACAATGGCTGCCCATACTCTGCATTGCCATTCACTTTTTTAGTTGCACTATCAACGTTATCTGAAATGTCTACTTGGTTATATGAAACAAAAGCGGCAATTCGCTGTAATCCATAATCGTTCATTACAGAATCATAACGATGTGTGGAATCTTTGAGTATTGTAATTATTTTATCTATATCCTGATTCGCAAAGTCACTGATGCCTTTAATACCCGTATAGTGACTACCTTTAGAATAGGCCCCTGCTGCCCCCTTGTAATCCCAACCATGACATTCTTTACAGCGCCAGGTAGATGCCCCCGTTTTCTTGCCTGCTTTTGGATAGGCAGGGTGAGTCGTACTGGGTTTCTCCAAATTATATTCCGC
>JBFFRZ010000229.1:0-4046 GCA_041572715.1 Gammaproteobacteria bacterium | reverse complement strand
GATCTCGATCAATTCAGCGGTCGTGTAGTCTCGGTCCAGATGCACTACCCGGTTCTCCACCTCGTCGTTATTCAGCACCATCACAACCAGCACACGATGATTATTCAGTGAAATGAACTCGATGTGCTTGAGCCCGGATGAATTCTGTTTTGGAATCGATACCACACTAGCCAGATCAGTAACGCCCGACAGCAACATTGAGGCCCGCTCAATAATATGTTTGCGATCCAGTTCTTCACCGGACGATAGCTGCTTTTTCAGATCCTCGATCTCGATTTCGTGCAGGGGCTTCACCGAAAGCAGGGTATCGACAAAAAAGCGGTAGCCGCGCACGGTCGGTACACGCCCAGCAGAGGTGTGTGGAGAATGAACGAAGCCCAGATCCTCCAGGTCTGACATGACATTTCTTACGGTGGCGGGGCTCAGGCCAAGTCCGGAGTCCCTGGTGAGCGTACGCGAGCCGACCGGCTGCCCATCATTCAAATAATGTTCCACCAGTGCCTTGAGTATATGCTGGGCACGTTCGGTTAATTGTGTGGAGGCATCAATTTCCGATGTCACAGTAGTTGGATTTCTCTCATTTGCTTGGTAGTCTCAACCAAGCTACAGCCAGTCTCATTTTGTGTCAAGAAATGGACTGACATTAACCAGGGAAACCGGATCACCAGTGCCTGAGAATCCTCAAACCGTAGGTATTATCGCCAAGCAGGATGACCCTAACGTCACCGCCGCAATGGATGCGGTATTGTCGGTGCTAAAATCCCATTCGATTGATGTCTACCTCTCAGACCAGTGTGCTCACATCACCCCCGAGCCGCTGCAAACGATCAGCAATGATGAAGTAGGTGCACGCTGCGATCTTGTCATCGTAATTGGCGGGGACGGTACCTTTCTTCATGCAGCGCGTGTGATGGCGCCATACGGGATCCCCATTCTGGGTGTCAATATGGGCAGACTCGGGTTTCTGGTTGATGTCTCCCCTACGGAGATCCACCCAAGACTTGAAGAGTACCTGATGGGTGAGTCCATCACGGAACAGCGTTTTCTTCTGGAAACACAACTTGATGGGCATAGTGAGTTCACTGAGCCCATGCTGGCATTCAATGATGTGGTTTTGCACAAGTGGGAACTGGCGCGCATGATCGAGTTCGAGGCCAGCATCAATGGAAGACCGGTCAATTCCTACCGCGCCGATGGCCTGGTCGTTGCGACTCCGACTGGCTCGACAGCATACTCGCTGTCTGCCGGAGGCCCCATCGTACATCCATCCATGCACGCGATTACGCTGGTGCCGATCTGTCCGCATACGCTCAATAACCGGCCACTGGTTGTTGGCGCAGATAGTCAGATCACGCTCAATGTCGATGCAAAAGATGCGGCCAGCTCAATGATCACGCTGGATGGGCAGATTCGTATCCGGCTAGAGGAAGCAACCACGGTAAATGTCCACTGCTACCCGAAACCCATAACCATCGTGCACCCGAAGAACTACGACTATTTTCATATACTCAGGGCCAAGCTACGCTGGGGATCGCATACCAGTATCTAGAGCGATTCATGCTTAGCCGAATTCACATCCAGAATTTTGCCATTGCCAGCGAGGCGGAAGTCGAGCTTGATGCAGGCATGACCGTGCTCACGGGTGAAACGGGGGCTGGTAAATCCATTCTGATTGATGCACTGGATCTGGTTCTTGGCGATCGAGCAGATAGCGGCGTGGTGCGACATGGTGCCGAACGGGCAACAATCAATGCCAGTTTTGTCCTGCAAGATAACAGCCCCGCCCTCGCATGGCTCAAATCACAGGAACTCGACGAGGGTGATGAGTGCCACCTGAGGCGGATCATTTCATCGGAAGGAAGATCTAAAGCCTTCATTAATAATTCGCCGGCAAACCTGTCAAGCCTGAAAGCGCTCGGCGAGATGCTCATAGAAATACATGGACAACATGAACATCAAAGCCTGATGAAACCCAGCAAGCAAAGAGAACAACTAGATAATGCAGGAGACTATGCCGAGCTGCTCAACACAGTCACCAGTCTCGCCAGGGAAATAGAAGAGTACCGACAAACACTGGAAACTTCTCGTCACAATATTCAGGCAAATCTCGCGCAGCTGGAATTGCTTCGTTACCAGATACAAGAACTTGAAGATCTCAACGTCGCTGAGCTCGATATTGCAGGCCTTGTGCAGGAACATGAGCAGATTTCCAATATCGATGCCTTGCGCACACTCAGTGCGAGCACTCTGCTGCAACTGACGGAAGCTGATGACGGTAATATCGAGCAGCAACTGGGAAGGCTTTGCAGCCAGCTGGAACCATGGCTGGCGAGCAGTGAAGAACTCAGCGCCGCTCACAGTATTCTGCTTGATGCCAGCGCCCTGACCGCAGAAGCCGCTAAGTACATCATGAAACTGCAGGACAGGCTGGAAACCGACCCCGAAAGGATCCATGAACTGGACAGCCTGTTTGCGCAGCTGCATGAGCTGGCGCGCAAACATTCCATCCCGATGGAACAGTTGCCCGGGCTGCATCAGGACAAGGTTACTCAACTACAGCAAATTGATCTTGATGCTGACAACCTGGAACAGCTTGAGAACCGTCTCGCCGAGCTGGAAAACCGGTACCGTGCACAAGCACAGTTACTACATGAAAAACGCCTGCAGACCGCTGAACGGCTTTCTCTGGAGGTGACACAGAACATGCAACAGCTCGGCATGCAGGGCGGCGTATTCAAAATCGAAGTCAGCCCTTTGCAGGCCGCCGATAAATTTCCAGAGCATGGCCTGGACCAGATAAGCTACATGGTCAGCGCCAATCCGGGGCAACCCGTGCAACCTTTGCAGAAAGTCGCCTCTGGCGGCGAACTGTCCCGCATCAGTCTCGCCATTACGGTAATTTGTGCCTCATCCAACCAGGCCCCCACCATGATTTTCGATGAGGTCGACAGCGGCATTGGCGGCGGCGTTGCGGAAATAGTCGGTAGCCAGCTTTCCCTGCTGGCCAGGCGCAGACAAATTCTGTGTGTTACCCATCTGCCACAGGTGGCCGCACAGGCACAACATCATTACCGGGTAGTAAAAACGAGCACTGAAGCCCACACCGAATCACGAGCCATTAAGCTCGATGAGGATGCCCGCATCCAGGAAGTTGCACGCATGCTCGGGGGTGTAAAGATTACTGATAATAGTCTGGCTCACGCCAGGGAGCTGCTCAATCTGGCAGGCACTGCCCGCGCCAGCTAAGCTCATTTCAGGTGTTCGCAATCAGGATTTTCACAGTCCACATACAGGACCAGGCTGTGCTCGACCAGTCGAAATCCGGCCTTTTCGGCAACTTTATGCTGACATTGCTCAATCGTCTCATCCATGAATTCCTCCACACGGCCGCATTTCATGCAGACCAGGTGATCATGGTGACGCCCGGAGTCCAGTTCGAATACCGACTGCCCTCCCTCAAAATGATGCCTAACTACCAGCCCCGCAGCCTCGAACTGGGTTAGTACCCGGTATACCGTCGCCAGGCCTACTTCGCTATCATTCTCTATCAGGGCACGATAGACATCTTCAGCGCTCATATGTCTTTGTTCACTGGACTCCAGGATCTCAAGGACCTTCATCCTTGGCAGGGTTACCTTTAGACCCGCTTTTTTAAGATCTCCGGATTCCATGCAAAATGCACTCCTGTTGGTGAGTTATTCAGGCGGGTACTGTATGATACCGCCGTTTCAACTTCTGTCTGAATGATGATGAGAAAGCTTCTCATTAATACTACTGTTATTGCAAGTTTCATCCTCGGCGGATGTGCGACTGGTACCGATGACCGGATAACCGGTGTACTGCCCATGGACAAGATTCCCGGCATCTACCGCATTCCCATACGACAGGGCAACCTGGTCACCCAGGAAATGGTCAACGAGCTCAAACCGGGCATGACCAAACAGCAGGTGAGATATCTACTGGGCACCCCGCTGCTGATCGATACATTTAATGAGGATCGGTGGGAATACCTGTATACCAATCGTCCCGGCAGCCAAACCCTCAGG
>JBFFRZ010000228.1:0-4082 GCA_041572715.1 Gammaproteobacteria bacterium | reverse complement strand
TCATCATGTCCACCAGGCATGGTAAGCGTTAAGCGAAAATCATAAGCGGCACTTTCCAGTTGTTTAATGAAATGCCATTGCAATGCCTGACTTGCATGGAGCAGAAAAAATATCGTGATCAGCGTGCTGATGGCGATCCGAGGCCAGTGCTGTTTAATCAGTAATGTAAAACTGGCGAGGATCTTTTTCATCACGATCGAAATCCGGGTATGGTTTTCGTCATTATTTTCGGGAAACAGCAGTCAGTGCTGGAGATCCTGGCGGGAAGACTGCTGCCGGTGATGATCGGAGTGGTAAGCACACTATCGTAGCAGTTCAGGTATGAGGCATCGCCTGCTGCAAGCCATTTTCCAGTACATACGCATCATAGCCGCGTTCGCTGAGGATATATCCCGCAGAGGAACTGCGCCGGCCTGTATCGCAGGCCACGATATACTGTTTCGACGATTCAAGCGTATCGATTTTATTTCGCAGGAAATACAGGGGCAGGTTGATACTGCCCTTGATATTCCATTTTTCAAACTCGTTAGGCAGTCTTACGTCAATTAGCTGGGCACCCTTGGCAACCATCTCCTTGGCCTGTTCAAAATTCACCGTTTTCATCAACGGCTCCTTGAGCAGTGTGTTGAAATCTTCTTTTGAAAGACGCATAAGCGTGCCATCGGTTAGCATACGGATAGTGGCATTCCTCTTTGCATCTGAAATCAGTGCCTCTTCGCCGAAGCTGCCTCCCTCTTTCAGGGTCGCGAGTGGCACTCCCTCGGGTTTTTTTGCTGTTTCCCGTACCACCTCGCACTGTCCATTGCTGATAATATAGAAATAGTCACCCTCATCACCCTGTTTAATGACGGTGTCTCCCTCGTTGAAGGCTACCGCCTCCATGGCCATAAACATGGTCTGCAGGTTAGCGGGGGGAATACGGTGAAATGCCTTGGTCTGGAGCAGCTTGGTCATCCAGTCCGCCCCTTCATCGTCATTATCGTCGCTCAGTTCTACGACGTCATAGGTGCCGGTCTGGTCCCAGGTCAGCATGAGGTCAAGCAGATCACTATCCACTCGAATAAAGGTGGCGTCTTCCAGTACCCTCGCGCTTAATTGTCTTGGCTGCATCGGGCTCAGCGCGTGCCTGGCATCATCGTCACTCGCACGCACAGTCTTCAAGGAATCCCCGGCATCATTAAGTAGTTCTACGGCACCCTCGATGATATAGACCGATTTTTTGTCGTGCTCGTCCTTTTTGAATGCATAGCGGCCCTTGGTAACCTTGTCCGTGGTTGCCTTGCCCGACAATTCGGAAAAGTTTTCTGGGCTCAGGGCATTGATGGGTACCAGTCTTTTTAGTACCTGTTTATCAACTGGTGCACTCATTCGGTGAAGTTCCCTGGGTATCTCCGGAAGTTATGGATGTAATTACAAGTTTGAAAAAACGACAGCCCTGAACAAGCAGTATATCATTGAAATTAGGGTAGATAGTAGCCATAAACATCCAATCTACATAGATAATTTCTCGACTGGCGCAAGCAAGCTGCGTGGCCTGTAGCGTGGTATATTGGCGGTCGAATATTCACGACACTGACCCGGGATTCTAATGGCCGAATGCAAACCTTTTGCCTGGCATGACGAATACATGCAACGATTCAGAGATGCAATTGAGCAGCATAGGCTGCCCCACGCCATTTTACTGACCGGGCCCGCTGGTACGGGTAAACAGCAGTTGGCCCGGTGTTTGATCCATCATCTGATCGGGGAGGCATCCAAATCCGCAAATTACAAGAACTTGCTGCAGGCTGGTACGCATCCGGATGTGATGCTGGTAGAACCGGAAGAGGACAAAAAGCAGATTTCTGTCGACCAGATTCGTGCTCTGAGTGAAAAAATCTCACTCACGCCCCAACTATCCACCACCAAGATCGGCGTTATTCATCCTGCGCAGGCCATGAACAGGAACGCCGCCAATGCGTTACTGAAGACGCTGGAAGAACCACAAGGCAATACCGTAATACTGTTAATTAGCCACAATCATGGTTTACTGCCACAGACAATTCTCAGTCGCTGCCAACATGTGCATGTGGGGATACCGCCGGCCGGGCAGGCCCTGAAATGGTTGCAGGAGCATGATATTGACCATGCCGTGGAATATCTCCAACTTGCCGGTGGGGCCCCGCTGAAGGCCCTGGCCGCGGCAAACGAGGGCTGGCTGGAACGTTATCAGTCATTGATCTCGGACCTGTCGATGCTACTGCATTGCCAGGACAACATGGTTTCTGTCAGTGCCCGATGGCGTGATCTGGATATCTCATTGTTGGTTAGCTGGCTGTCGAACATCGTCAGATCGGTCGTGAAATTGAAAATCCATGGTCAATCTGCATTAAATGTTCCAGCCAATTTACTGAAACTATTGAAAATATCGTACGATGAAATAGACTTGAGGCAACTGATACAATATTCGGAATTTCTGGATAAAACACTGCTTGAGGTAGATAATAACCTCAACCAGGAAATGATGTTTGAGCAGATATTTTCACAGTGGACCGCACTGAAACGGGCGGCATAACGAGGGGAATCTGGAATGGCTGCAGGTATGCAAAGTCTGTTGTCGCTGTCGATCAAAGACAAGGCAGCGCTATATGCCGCTTACATGGGGTTTATAAAAAATGGTGGTCTTTTTATTCCCACCAACAAGGCGACTTATAAACTGGGCGACGAAGTATTCATGCTCGTTACACTCATGGACTCTAAAGACAAAACCCCGGTCGCCGGCAAAGTGGTCTGGGTCACCCCGAAAGGAGCACAGGGAAACCGCCAGGCGGGTATTGGCGTTCAGTTTGGAGAGCAGGATAAAGGGGTCACCAAGAACAAGATTGAAGGCTATCTGGCTGGCGCACTGGAGTCCGATCGCCCGACACACACAATGTAACTTACCAGCCCGGCGATGCCCTGAAGCGTTTCCCATGCAGGGTTTCGTATTTTTTCAGCAGGTTGCGGATATGGTTGGTTCCGAGGGTTGCCGCATACTGCATTGGACCACCGTGAAATGGCGCAAATCCGGTGCCAAATACAATACCTGCATCCAGCAGTTCAGGTTCTTCAATCACTCCCTCATGCAAACACTGCATTGACTCGTTAATCAGTCTGAGCAGCATACGCTCCTGCAAATCACCAGGCACCCTGTTGACTTTCTGAACCCGGGATTTGCCGCGAAAGTAGCGATAGAAACCCTCGCCCGATTTTTTTCCGAGTGAGCCACGATCAACCATCTTGCGCAGTAGCGACGGTATTTTAATGCCGAGTTCGGTCGACAGGCTCTCGGCCACCTGCAGGCACACATCCAGACCCACAGTGTCTGCAAGTTCCATAGGACCAATAGGCATACCAAAGTTTCTGGCGGCCTGGTCAATTACCGGACCAGAAATTCCTTCTTCATAGAGCATCATGGCCTCGAGCAGGTAAGGCATCAAGATCCGGTTGACCAGAAATCCGGGGCTGCTGTGTACCGGCAGTGGTAACTTGCCGAGATTGCTAATACAGGCTGCGGCAGCCTTTATATAATCGGGGCTGGTCTGCCCGCTGTGAATAATTTCAACCAGTTGCATTTTTGCTACTGGGTTAAAGAAATGCATACCGACAAGACGGCATGGTTCCCGCAGGCTTTGCGCAATTTTTTCAATGCGTAAACTAGAGGTGTTTGTTGCAAGAATGGCAGATGGTTTCGCCTCCTGTTCGATCACTTTGAACAGTGCCTGTTTCGCCTCCAGGTTTTCATGTATTGCTTCGATTACCAGTTCGGCACACCGTATTCCATAGCCTGCCTTGTCTGCGGTCAGGCGGTCATGTGCCTGCTGAACAAGGCGGTTATCCTCTAGCTTTTGACAGAAAAACCGATGCGCACGATGTATGGCTTGTGCGATCATTTCGCTATCATGATCCTGGAGTGTCACGTTTATCCCTTTAAGAGCGCACCAGGCAGCGATATCGCCGCCCATGATGCCGGCCCCAACAATATGTATATGTGAAGGTTTAAAGTGCGATTCCTTACCAAATGCTTTTAGCTCATTCTGCAGAAAAAACAGACGGATTAGATT
>JBFFRZ010000227.1:0-4105 GCA_041572715.1 Gammaproteobacteria bacterium | reverse complement strand
TGAACGCGGAGGAACTGGAATCCATTCTTGCGGGGCTGGATGATATCCGTGTCGATATAGAACGCGGAGATTTCTTCTGGACGAGTGAACTTGAAGATGTCCACATGAACATCGAGGCCCGGCTTACTGACCGCATCGGGGAAGCCGGCAAAAAACTGCATACCGGCAGGTCGAGAAACGATCAGGTTGCGACAGACATCCGGCTATACCTGCGCGACGCCATTGATGAAATCGTCATCCTGCTCAAGCAGGGGCGTGCTGCATTAATCGAACTTGCCGAGCAGCATTCCGATACGATCATGCCCGGTTTCACTCACATGCAAGCGGCCCAGCCGGTCACCTTTGGTCACCACCTGATGGCCTGGCATGAGATGTTTCGCCGGGATACTGAACGCCTGCTGGATTGCCGCATGCGGGTGAATGTCATGCCGCTGGGCTCTGCCGCGCTGGCGGGCACCAGTTACCCGATTGACCGGCAGATGACCGCTGACCTGCTCGGCTTTGACTCGATATCCGAAAATTCACTCGACGCCGTGAGCGATCGCGATTTTGCCATGGAATTTTTATCAGCCTGCGCGCTGATCATGTCGCACCTTTCGCGTATGTCAGAAGAACTGGTGCTGTGGGCATCGCCGCAGTTTGATTTCATTGAGCTGCCGGACCGTTACTGCACCGGTTCCTCCATCATGCCGCAAAAGAAAAATCCTGATATCCCGGAACTGATCCGGGGTAAGAGTGGCCGCGTTACCGGCAACCTGGTGGCCATGCTGACTATCATGAAATCCCAGCCACTGGCCTATAACAGGGACAATCAGGAGGACAAGCAACCACTGTTTGACTCCGTCGATACGGTTACAGCCAGCCTCAGGCTATATGCCGGATTAGTGCCATCGATCAGGGCGAAGTCCGAGAAAATGCGGGAGGCCGCTTTCCGGGGTTTCAGTACCGCCACCGACCTGGCTGATTATCTTGTGCGCAAGGGAGTGCCATTCCGTGATGCGCATGAAGTAGTCGGCAAGTCAGTTGCCTATGCCATCACGCAGGACAAGGACCTGTCCGAATGCAGTCTTGATGAGCTACAGCAATTCAACGGTGACATAGAAGAAGATGTGTTTGATGTACTGACGCTTGATGGTTCGGTATCTGCGCGTAACCATATCGGCGGCACTGCGCCGGAGCAGGTCAAAGCAGCTATAGCTCGCGCCCGGGGGCTGCTGCGTGAGTGATCAGCTGGAACAACTCAGAGAACGCCTGGCACGCTTCGCCAGCGATCGCGAATGGGACCAGTTCCATTCACCGAAGAACCTCTCCATGGCCCTGATAGCAGAGGCCGCTGAACTGGTTGAACATTTCCAGTGGCTAAGCGAAGAAGAAAGTAGAAACCTTCCTGCAGACAAGCAGGAGGAAGTCGCAATGGAGTTGGCAGACATCCTCATTTTCCTTATTCGTATTGCGGACAAGCTGGGGGTCGACCTCGCAGACACTGCCTGGCAGAAAATACAGGTCAACGAAAAACGCTACCCTGTCGAGCTTACAAAGGGTTCGGCCAAACGCGCCAGCGAGTACTAGAAAAACCCCACTCCTTTCTAATGGCTGTTAAACTTACAGCCATAACGAGAATGAGGAGGAGAAACCATGAGCGACCTGGACCCGGTAGTCCTTAATTTCCTTTACGCCATTGCAGGCTCAGCCCTGACCATATTTTCCATGTGGGTTGGCTGTAAAATATTCAACCGCATGTTTTGCTTCGAACTGTCTGAAGAATTACACAATGGCAACATTGCTATCGGCACCATGCTGGCCGGGATGTTTGTCGGCATTGGCGTTGCCACCGGACTAGTCATTGGAATGGGCCTGAACTAGGACATCAACCCGGTGCCCAGGTTTTTTCTGGCCATGCTGGCCGCACTATTGGCAGCAATGGCTGCTTCCGAGTTGCATGCCGGGGGGTGGTCATCCAAATACGACCCGTATTTCAGAAAATATGCCAAGCGCTACTTCGGCCCCAATGTCGACTGGCGCTGGTTCAAGGCGCAGGGCATAGCTGAGTCAGCACTGCAGGACTCAGCACAAAGTGCGGTGGGTGCCAAGGGCGTAATGCAGATCATGCCGCGGACTTTTGATGAAATCCGTGAAAAAAATCCCCAGTTCGTCAACATCGATGAACCTCGCTGGAACATTGCGGCAGGCATTTACTACGACCGCTACCTGTACCGTAAAATCACCGACATCGATTCATTCGAGAGTCGTCTCTACCTGACTTTTGCCGGTTACAATGCCGGCTATGGTGGCGTACTCAGGGCCATTAAACGCGCCCGGCAACCCAGGGAAGATGCGGAATGGCGTCAATTAAAAAGGCATTTGCCAAGGGAAACCCAGGGCTATGTCAGCCGCATCATCGTACTGAAGAATAACGATCTGGCCAGAAGATAATGCCAGACGGCTGCTGCTAACCTTGCAGTCGCTCGATCAACCATTCCCGGATAGCAAATATTTCCTCGGCACACATGCTGTGCTCCATGTCATAGGTATTCCAGTCCACGGCAACACCCAGGTCCCTTACCCGCCGCATTGATGACTCGCCATATGAGAATGGAACCACGCTGTCATAGCGACCATGCGCCATAAATACTGAGGGCACATGGCGCGGCCTGATGGATTCCAATGTTATACGGTTATGCAAGGGCAGGTAGGTCGACAGCGCCATAATCCCGCCTAGCGGCAGTTCACTGGTCAAACCTGCGTAAAGGGCAACCGCACCGCCCTGTGAAAAGCCGGCGAGGATAATACGCTCACTGGCGATGCCCTTTTGCATCTCCTGCTCCACCATCAGGTTGAGCATCGCCGAAGATGACAGCACCCCCTCTTCATCCTGTTCGGCATCCAGTGAGATATCCTCGTAGATATCGTACCAGGCGCGCATCATGTAACCGCCGTTAATCGTAACGGCACGAACTGGCGCATCCGGAAAAATAAACCTGGTGGGCATGGCGGCCGGCAACAGTAGCTGCGGCACGAGATCCTCGAAGTCATGCCCATCCGCGCCGAGGCCATGCAACCAGATCACGCTGGCTTCCGGCATATCGCCGGTCTCTATGGTCAGCGAACCAAGCACCACTTCTTCGTCAGGCTGTTGGGTAAAATCAAAATCCATCTGGATACCTCGGGGTCATGTATTCACGGGCGTCGTTACAGGGCAATATCCTGCCCAAGCGGGCAATAGACATTACTGCATGAGGCCAATAGTATCCAGCCTCGAATCCAGGAAGGAGACGTCGCATGAAATACCCAGGTCTGTTTTTTTTCGCAGTTTGCATGGTCTTTGGCAATGCCGCATGGGCAGAAAAACCGGTCAGTGATCTGGTTACGGTAGAAGAACCATTTGCCCGGGCCACCGCGCCCGGCATGCCTATGAGCGGGGCTTTCATGACTATTCTGAATCATGGCGCTACAGAGCATTTTGTCGTCAACGCAAACAGCGATATCGCCAGGAATGTTGAATTACACACCCACACCAGGGAGGGCGGGATGATGCGTATGCGTCGGGTAGCGCATCTCCATCTAAAGCCGAATCAGAAAAAGATACTGAAACCCGGCGGGTTGCATATCATGCTCATGGGGCTGCATAAAGCACTGACCGAAGGTGATTCCATCAATATCGAACTGGAGTTTGAAGATGGCAGCAACAAGTCGGTCACTGTCCCGGTTAAATCCATCAGTGCCGCACATTAATGAATCATGACTGAAGAATCGACAACCGGAAAATCCTCGTACTGGCCACTGGCCGGCATCGCCATTACTGCGCTGGTGCTGGGAATATTGGCGGCAAGTTACCTGAAACCCAATCAGGAACAGGCGTCTGCCGGCATTACCAGTATCGGCGGCGACTTCACCCTTCAATCCAGCAAAGGCCCGATCTCGCTGAGAGATTTCAAGGGAAAGGTGGTACCGCTGTACTTTGGTTTTGCCTCATGCCCTGACGTCTGCCCGACCAGCCTGGGCCTGCTGGCTTCGGCCATCAGGCAGTTACCCGCAGAACAGCAACGGCAGATACAACCGGTTTTTATCAGCGTTGATCCGGGCCGCGATACGCCAGAGATACTCG
>JBFFRZ010000226.1:0-4107 GCA_041572715.1 Gammaproteobacteria bacterium | reverse complement strand
TTGATCTCGAACTGGTTGCCATTGAAGCGGACCAGATGAGACTTAATATTCACTGCAGTAAAGGCACTTATGTCAGAACCCTGGTTGAAGATATTGGAAAAGCGCTTGGCGTGGGCGCCCATGTCAAAGAGCTAAGACGAACCGCAGTGGGTCCGTTCGAAGAGCCGGTAACCATGTACACACTGGACCAGATACGCCAGTTGAAAGAAACGGATGTAAAGTCCCTGGATGGATTGTTATTGCCGGCTGAATCGGCGCTGGAACAATATCCACCCATCCATCTCGATGAGGATTCCGCCTTCTACATGCGGCAGGGGCAGGCGATACAGGTACCCAGGGCGCCGACCGGAGGCTGGGTAAGGCTTTACGAGGGCGAGCAGCACTTTATGGGCATGGGGGCGATTCAGGACGACGGAAAAGTGGCGCCAAAACGCCTGTTTTCCTGAGTTGCCGGAATTTTTTCCATACAGGGATAAATAAAGGGACAAGTCGTTGATATTTTATAGGGTTTTTTGCTTGTTCCACACATATCATGCGGCTACAATACGCGACCTATTTTAGGCGGCACTAATGTAGTTGCCGCTACGCAGAAGATTATATGGAGTGAGCAGGGGCTCACGCGGGAGTTTGACGAATGGCACTCAGTGCACAGCAAAAAAGTGAAGTAGTCGCGCAATACCAGCGCACCGAAGGCGATACCGGCTCACCAGAAGTCCAGGTTGCGCTATTGACCAGTGATATCAAGGCGCTCAGCGATCACTTCGCGGGTCATAGCCACGATCACCACTCGCGCCAGGGACTGTTGCGCAAGGTTAACCAGCGTCGTAAGTTACTGGACTACCTGAAGAAAAAAGACAGCAAACGTTACCAGGACCTGATTAGCAGTCTCGGATTGCGTCGCTAATCGACGGCATGAATTCCGGAGCCCACTTTTAGTGGGCTTCTTTATTTTCGAGACCTATTACATCAAATACATAACTCAAGTTATTAACATTGGAAGGGAAGGCTAGTGAACCCCATTAAGAAATCTTTTCAGTTCGGCGCGCACACCGTTACATTAGAAACTGGCGAAATTGCCCGGCAGGCAACTGGCGCGGTGATAGTCAACATGGACGACACGGTTGTGATGGTCACCGTGGTCGGTGAGAAATCCAGTCAGCCACGTGACTTTTTCCCGTTAACCGTGGATTACCAGGAAAAGGTTTATGCCGCGGGTCGTATTCCAGGAGGGTTCTTCCGTCGTGAAGGTCGCCCTTCTGAAAAAGAAACACTCACCAGCCGGTTGATTGATCGGCCCATCCGCCCGCTGTTTCCAAAGGGTTTTTCCAGTGAAGTGCAGGTTATCGCCACGGTCATGTCGCTGAACCCGGAAATTGATCCGGACATCCCTTCATTAATCGGCACCTCAGCGGCCCTGGCCATATCAGGCCTGCCTTTTAACGGCCCGATTGGTGCTGCACGGGTCGGCTACAAGGACGGCGAGTACCTGCTTAACCCGACCATGACCCAGACCGAGGAATCCGATCTGGACCTCGTGGTTGCGGGCACTGAGAGCGCCGTATTGATGGTTGAATCCGAGGCCAACCTGCTCTCCGAAGAAGTCATGCTTGGTGCAGTAATGTTTGGTCATGAACAATCCCAGATTGCAATCAACGCAATCAAGGAACTGGCAGCAGAAGTGAATACACCGCCGATGGAATGGACGCCACCTGAGTCGGATGATGCGCTGGTTGCCGCGGTAAGTGAAGCAGCGGAAGCGGATATCACTGCCGCCTACCAGATCGCCGACAAGATGGAGCGTTATGGGCGGATTAATGAAATCACCGCCGGTGTCGTCGAGAAACTGACGACTGCAGAAGAAGGCGATGCACCATGCTGGTCTGAGGCGGATATTCAGGGTGCCATGGACAAGCTGAAGAAGAAAGTTGTGCGCAGTCGAATTCTTGCCGGTGAAAAGCGGATTGACGGTCGTGATACCACAACGGTTCGCCCCATCACTGTTCGTACGGGCGTGTTGCCCCGTACCCATGGTTCCGCACTTTTTACCCGCGGTGAGACCCAGGCAATCGTTGTAACCACACTGGGTTCAGGTCGGGATGCGCAAATTATCGATGCGCTGGAAGGTACCAGGAAAGATAATTTCATGTTGCATTACAACTTTCCGCCTTTCTGCGTGGGTGAAACCGGCAGGGTTGGTTCCACAAAGCGCCGTGAGGTTGGTCATGGGCGCCTGGCGCGCCGTGGTGTCGGTGCCGTAGTGCCCAAGCAGGATGAGTTCCCTTACGTTATTCGCGTGGTTTCGGAAATTACCGAGTCCAATGGTTCCAGCTCCATGGCCAGTGTCTGTGGTACCAGTCTGTCACTGATGGATGCCGGTGTGCCGGTCAAGGCACCTGTAGCCGGTGTTGCCATGGGCCTGATCAAGGAAGGCGACGAGTTCGCGGTACTCACTGACATCCTGGGTGACGAAGATCACCTGGGCGACATGGACTTCAAGGTTGCGGGCAGCGAAGACGGTATTACCGCATTGCAGATGGATATCAAGATTGAAGGTATTACCCGCGAGATCATGGAAAAAGCGCTGGAACAGGCCAACGCAGGTCGCCTGTTTATTCTCGGTGAAATGAACAAAGTCATCAGTCAGCCTCGCGCAGAAATGTCTGATTATGCGCCGCAGATGATCAGCATGAAGATCGACCCTGACAAGATCCGTGATGTTATTGGCAAGGGCGGCGCGACCATTCGCTCTATCACAGAAGAAACCGGCGCCAGCATCGATATCGATGATGACGGCAACATCAAGATCGCCTCGCCAGACAGGGATGCTGCTGACGCAGCCCGAAAGAGTATTGAGCTAATTACCGCCGAAGTCGAGGTTGGTACTATCTATGAAGGCAAGGTTGCACGTTTGATGGACTTTGGTGCCTTCGTCAATATTCTTCCCGGCAAAGATGGCCTGGTGCATATTTCACAGATTTGTGAAGAGCGCGTCGAGAAGGTCAGTGACAAGCTGTCAGAAGGTGATGTGGTCAAGGTTAAGGTACTGGAAATTGATCGCCAGGGCCGTATTCGTCTGAGTATGAAAGAAGTTGGTGACAACGAATAATCTTTTCACATCGGTTGGTATTGTGAGGGGGGCAAGTTGCCCCCCTTTTTCATTTATTCGACATCCTGATCATTATGCTGATTATCGCTGATGAAAACATACCATCGGCAGTAACTGCTTTTTCGCGCTTTGGTGAGGTGCGCACCATGCATGGTCGCCATATGAAGGCGAAAGATGTGCGTGATGCGGATGTGCTGCTGGTGCGTTCAATCACACGGGTCAATCGTGAGCTACTGGCCGGTAGCAAGGTCAGATTTATTGGCAGCGCTACCATCGGTACCGATCATATTGACCTGGACTGGATTGCTGAACAGGGCATTGTTTTTGCCAATGCGCCTGCCAGTAATGCAATCTCTGCGGCGGAATATGTGGTCAGTGCCTTGTTATACGTGGCCAGTCGGCGCGCAATTGATCTTTCTCGCCTGACGGCAGGTATCATCGGTTGCGGTAATGTCGGTTCACGCGTGCAGACCCGTTTACAGGCCATGGGTATGCAATGCCTTGTTTGTGATCCACCGAGGTCGGAAGAGGAAGGGCCAGACGGGTTTGTAGACATGAGTGACCTTGCGGGTGCAGATTTAATCACTGTGCATGTGCCGTTGGTCGTCGAAGGTCAACACAGGACGATTAACCTGATCAATCAGGATTTTTTACAGTCACTATCAGCAGACTGTATCTTCATCAATACTTCACGCGGTGATGTCGTCGATGAATCTGCACTCAAGCTAAAGCATGAGCAATACAGTTCTTTTAGATCGATCCTGGATGTATGGAACAATGAACCCCTGATAGATGTTGAACTGGGCGGTTACGCCGATATCGCCACACCCCACATCGCAGGTTACAGCATTGATGGCAAACTCCGTGCTACCGGGATGTTATATGAGGCACTGAACTCGTACCTGGGTACTGAATCTTCATGGAGCGCAAAGTCGATGTTGCCGACCCCTGCAGACCCCGTGATCAGGCTTGCTGCCGACATGAGTGCCGCGGAGGTCATT
>JBFFRZ010000225.1:0-4169 GCA_041572715.1 Gammaproteobacteria bacterium | reverse complement strand
GAGCCGGATGTGCCCGGCGATCCCTACGAGGTTTCAGATGCGGACACCATGCTCGACTATCTGAACCCGAATGCCGTCAAGCCAATGGATGTATTCATGTTCAGCAAGGCGGGCTGCCCGTTCTGTGCCAGGGTCAAGGGTATCCTCGATGATCGTGGCATAGCTTACGAGGAGATCCAGCTGAACCAGGCACAGACTATCCGCGCAGTACGTGCGGTCACCGGCACCGATACCGTGCCACAGGTATTCATCAATGGTGAATATATTGGCGGCTCGGAGGCAGTCGAGGAATACTTTTCCGAGGCACAAGCCGCATAGCGTTTCAATCTGATGAACCGGCACACCCGGCTGTGCCGGTTCATTCATCAGGGTGCTGGTCACGGGGTTGAGCTGTGACCGCCAATACCAATCGATATCGCACTGAATGAATTTGCTACACTGTGGCAACCCACTGGTGCTGTGCGATGAAAAAACTCCTCTATATCACTCTCTTGCTGTTACTACCGGCACCTGTCCTGGCGGGCAACCTGCTGGTGCTGGTACATGGGTATGCAGCCCATGCGGGTACCTGGGAATACAGTGGAATTAACCGATTGTTGCTGGCCAATGGCTGGCAGCATGTCGCCTCTGCGCAAGCCGCCGATAACCTTTTTTATGTGGCCCAGTTACCAGCGCAGGCGCCATTGACGTTTCAGGCAGGCGTCCTGCTGTCGCAGTTGCAGGCATTGCGTGCACAGTACCCGGACAGGCAGCTTACCCTGGCGGGTCACTCCGCCGGCGGCGTCGTAGCCCGCCTGGTCGTGTTGAATGGTAATCCGGCAGGGGTTTCGCGCCTGGTGACTATTGCTTCACCGAATCTGGGCACACCACGTGCAGCGCAGGGGCTCGATATTGTCGAAGACAAGCCTTTATTCTGTCCGGGCCCGGGCTGGTACTCAATGAAATCTTTTTTTGGCGGCAGTCGCTACCGTTATTTGGAAGACTCCAAAGGGGCGCTCTACCAGATGTTACCGCCGGGGTTTGGCTCGCTCATTGCCCGCATCAATCAGCAGCCACACCCGGATATTGAATATCATTCCGTCGTGCGCCAGTACGGAGATCTGCTGGTCCCGGCGTACAGCCAGGATATGAATAACGTGCCCGCGCTTAGCGGTAAATCAAGGCTGTGGTTGAGTAACGCGCCGCATTTTCTCAGTATGAATGACGGCCAGTTACTGCTGACAATACTCAGCGGTCAATAAACGGCCCTCAGGTCTCCGGCAAGCTGACTTGGTTGTTAACGCTGTACTGGTAATCCTTGAATACGTGCTCAGCATCCAGTAGCAGGTAGGTACCGTCGGGATTTTTGACGGTCGTATCCTTGAGACGGTATGTGTAGGCGCCACAGGTCCAGCATTCAAATTTACGCATCGCGGTACACAGGCAGGTTTTGTCATAGACGTGAATTTTTTTGGCATCAGGATGCCGGGCAACTTCGGCGTTATAGGCATCGATATAGGCGCAGTGACCCTTGCTGTCCAGCAGGTAGCCAAATGACTCGCAGTTGGGCTGGATGCCTTTGCCGATCGCCGGGCTGTTTTTCAGCATCCGCATCGGATACCCGGTGGGCGAGATGGTATTCACCTCGATATTGTCTTCACTGGTCTTGATATATTCCTGTTTGACATCGTCCGGCAGGCCGCATTCCTTGGTAATGGTGAAGCGCGTCGCGACCTGAACCCCTGCCGCACCCTGCTCTATGGCATTGACTGCATCGGTTCCGGTAAAGATGCCACCGGCTGCAATCAACGGGATATTGAGCTTCTCCTCGTGTAACCAGGCCCCGATCTCACTAATAATGGCCAGCAGGTCATATTCCTGCCAGTCATCGATGCCAAAGCCCAGGTGGCCGCCAGCAAGGGGGCCCTCAATAATGATGTAATCCGGCAGGCGGTCGAGTGATTTGTTCTTGCGCAGGAACAGCTGCAGCGCACGCAGGGAGGATACGATAATGCCAAAGTGTACATCCCTGAACCTCGGGTGGTCCTTGACCAGTGACATGGATCCAAGGTGCAACCCCGCACTCAGGGTAATGCCATCGATGCCGGCCTCCATGGCAGATTCCATTCTGACCTTCAGCGTGGCCTTTGGGTTATTCATACCCAGCTTTTCCATGATATTGATGTAGACCAGGCCATCGCCGGTTTTTCTGTCCATGGTCTTGGTCACGTGAATGGCCTGCGCCGATGCGATATGTGCCAGGTCAAACTGGACTTCTGACTTGTCGGTCTGGCCGACGGTGTGTTTGTACTGCTTGACCTTGTCTTTGACAAAACTGGTTTTATATCTTCGATCGGTCACCGTGGGAGACATGGCGTCAGATATGTGTCCCACACCTCCCAGCTTTGCAGCAACCAGGGCCAGGTTGGTCGATGATATATCAACCCCCATGCCGCCTATCATGATAGGAACCAGTTCATGGTTACCAATCTGCATGCGATAATCGTTGAGGCATTTCATTGTGTTATTTCCAGCGGGGCCTAGCGAGCAGAGTTTTCAGACGGGGCAGCATAAATATGGTGTACAGCGCGTGCAAGTTAAAAGCGCAATTATTCCTCGCTGATTTCATCAATTCCCCATCTCGGCATCAGTTTATGGGGTATATCGAGATGGTCAAGGATGCGCGATACAACAAAATCGACCAGTTCCTGGACCGTTTCTATGCCGGTATAAAAACCCGGGCTTGCCGGCATGATCACGACCCCGAGCCGGGCCAGACGCAACATTTGTTCCAGGTGGATTGCTGATACGGGCATCTCGCGCACGACCATGACGAGTTTCTTTTGTTCCTTGATGGTGACATCCGCCGCACGGTCGATCAGGTTCCTGGATTGCCCGGTAGCAATGCTGGCGAGTGTACCGGTCGTGCAAGGGCATACGACCATTGCCCGGCTTATTGCCGAGCCGCTGGCAATCGGCGCCGTCCACTGGTCTATGCCATAGACCAGCAGCTGCTCCCGTTGCTCGAGATGGTAGTGTTCGGCAAGCTGCTGCTGAATCTTCGCGGGCCTTGACGAGAGCGACAAATCGGTCTCCATGCCGAGCACGATTTGTCCAGGTTTGCTGATCAGCAGGTTGACCTGCTGGTCGGTCGCCAGTAACTGCTCGAGCAGTCGTAGGGCGTAGGGCGCTCCGGATGCGCCGGTAATGGCTAGCGTGATACTGGGGGACATACGGTTAGCTGGATGTCGTAAATAAATCCACCATAGCATAGCCGCAGAACCCGACAAAGATTACTTTTTAATCATCAGGATATGTCTGAATATTAAATATCGTATTAGCCGTGTTAGCGGGATTTACAGGTAAATATAAGTATTTTCTACTTGCTGACCGATAAAACTCGTCTATATAAGTAATAGGGGTATAACAAATTCAGGGGTGTGTATCTGAACTGAATAAACTGAAATTACGAGGTGGAGGATGGACTTTAGGATTAAGCCTGTCATTGGAGAGTGGTATCAATCCCCGGAAGGAGGAGACTTCGAGGTCGTGGCGATTGACCAGGACGAGAGGACCGTTGAGATTCAGTATTTCGACGGGGCCATAGAGGAACTGGATTACAGCAGCTGGGCGCAGATGCCGTTGCAGCCGATACAACCGCCTGAAGACTGGTCAGGTTCGGTCGACATGATGAGAGAGGATTTCATGACGGACATCGGTATGTCGACACAGGAAGACTGGAGCGACCCGCTGGATATGATTGACTCGATTGCGGCAGACGAGTACTGACCGGCAGAGGAATTGTCCTCAGCTCAAACCAGGGGCAGCATTGGATTAACCGAAGTTCAGTACCCTGAGGAGGATCAGTTATGCGCAGGCGTTTATATTTTTTGTTTCCCGATATCGAGGTGGTGCGCAAGGTTGTGGACGAGTTGTTGCTGGCCCGTATCGGAGAGAGCCACATGCATGTGCTGGCAAGAGATGGTGTGCCGATGGACGGGTTGCCTGAGGCCAATATATTGCAGAAGTCGGATATCGTACATGGTATGGAGATGGGGCTGGCCGTCGGTGGTATGACAGGGTTTGTGTCGGCAATGATTGCAATGGGTTTTACGGACGGCGGATTACCGCTCGGTGTTGGCGGAATCTTGACCATGACGCTGGCTGGCGCATTTATGGGTGTGTGGGTC
>JBFFRZ010000224.1:0-4218 GCA_041572715.1 Gammaproteobacteria bacterium | reverse complement strand
TATAAAAATGCCATTTCTCTGGGTGTATTCAAAGGCAAAAGCAATGCTGATCGGCGTTTCCGCCAGCTGAAAAACCTGGGGTATGGGGTCAAGCTGGAAGGCCGTTATCGACAGGATCCGATCTACTGGATTGATTACACAGAACAGCAGGACAGTCGGGTCCTGGATATCGATGGATTTGTGGGTGCCCAGCGCCTCACCAGGCCTTGTGAAACCGTTGCCAGCAGCGGGCCACTACCGTAGAATCGCGCCTCTTCAAGATCTCGTCATGCCGATGTAGCACAATTGGTAGTGCAACTGATTTGTAATCAGTAGGTTGGGAGTTCAAGTCTCTCCATCGGCACCATTTTTCCACTGCTGAAGGCTGGCCCATCTTTCTCCAGGGATGGCTTTTAATCCGAGATTCGCCGCAAGCTGGTTTGCTGCTGCATCGTCAATTTTTGCCTTTGTCATGATAAGCCGGTTTTGATGAGGAATCTTCGCCCCAATCACTGCGTAATGATGCATGCATTTTTCTCCAGGCTTTGGCGTCACCATAGTCGAAAAATTTCTCAACACGACGATGCAGATCAGGCGCCAGTCGTGCGTGCTTGATTGGACACCAGTACTGTTCGGTTCTGGCGGCGATCTCACGGGCATACGAGATTAATCCATTGACGTAGCCGCAATACATACAATTCAGCTTTTCAATGCCGTTTAAATATGCCAGGTGATGCTGATCAATGACTAGGTAACTGGAACGAACGACCAGGGGGATACCGTATATCCGGAAACAGACATGCTGGTAAATCGTCACCGACAGGTCGAGTAACGCCAGCGGAATGAACATGCCATAAATCACCGGCGCAGAAGCGATAAATGCCAGTGGCGTCTTACGCAAGTAGCGCCAAACTCCGGTTCTTTGTTGAAGCTGAAATTGCCTGACCCCGTTTTCGAAAATGACCTTGCCACGATCCAGGGTGTAGTGGAACTCTTCGCGATTTTTGGCAAGTAACCGGTCCAGTTCTTCTTCGAATTCCTTTTGTGCTGCCCGCAAGCGTTCGATTATATCTTCAAGGGTTGTTTGAGTTTGCATAGTCTGTAGGCCGAATGATTGAGTGGTGTGGGAATCTCACGGCTCAAGCCTATGAAATTTATTTTTTTAGCACTTCGTGCCCAGATAGTGCCCTTATAGACCCTTGAAAGGTTTCGTTAAGCCTGCGAATAAAACAGTATGGGTTACTGTAATTGAATCCCGGCTCAGGGATGGCTGGCTATTTGCTGTAGAAAATTGTCCTGAGAGCTGTTTTTGTGGTTGTCGTACTGGAGTTGTTTTATGAGGTGCTCCGATATAACACCCGCAACGATATAACGGGGAATGACAGCGCGAAAATTGTAATCTATGCCCTCATCTTGCCGGGTCTCGGCTGCGGGCCAGTATCTCTCGATATCGCCTTCACGTTGGGCGCGTATCAGTAAGCAGTCAGCCTGATCATGATGCGCAACGATAGAAAAAAACGCATCATCGATATTTATCCACATAAATCGCTGTCTCTCGCGTATCCCTTGCATAGAGCATAGCATAATCCTTACTTATTTATGGATATTTTGATTTCAATTTGAGTAATCAATTTAGTCCTATTCGCCTTATAAGTTCTCAGCTTGTCATGATATATGCCTGGCTGGTGATCTTGATAAAAGCTCAATATTTCGCGTTGCTAGTTATGTCAGTATACGTATGATATGGCCCTTTCAACTTACCAGGAAGCCAGCATGTCTTTCGTACAAAGAATTTCTTCACTTTCCTTGTTTGCATTCATTTTTCTGCTTGGCAGTTCGGTGGCTACCGCAGGCTGGAAGCCCGGTTCAGAGAGCCCTGAAGACCAGGGAAAGGCTGATGCAGACGTAGCGCAAACCATTGCGACTTTCAAAACCAAGGACCCCGGATTAAAGCGCTTTTTCAAAGAGGCCGCGGGTTATGCAGTTTTTCCTACAGTCGGTAAGGGAGGCATCGGGATTGGCGGCGCGTACGGCGAAGGCAAGGTTTACCGTGCAGGCAAATATATCGGTGATACCAGTCTTTCCCAGCTGACCATCGGTTTTCAGCTGGGTGGGCAGGCATACAGTGAGGTCATTTTCTTTGGTTCGAAGGCCGCACTGGACAAGTTCACCGCAGGTGAGTTTGACTTCAGTGCTCAGGCCTCTGCGGTTGCCGTGACTGCCGGCGCCTCGGCTGATGCTGACTACGACAGTGGCATAGCAGTATTCACCATGGCCAAGGGTGGATTGATGTATGAAGCTTCCGTTGGCGGCCAGAAATTTTCATTTACACCGGCTAAATAAACTTGCCTCACCATAATAACCGAGTAAACTACTGGGTTATTATTGATACATACTACGGGATCAGGAAATGAGTGAAGTTATACCACCACGCGATGGTGACGGGTATCTGGAAGACATGCATATATGGACACCAGAGATCGGCAAAGCGATGGCAGAGGCTGATGAAGTTGAAATCAGTGACGAGCAGTGGGATCAGATTATGAAAGCCCGCGAGTATTATGAAGAGCAGGGTACTGTTCCTGCAATCCGTAAATTTGCCAAGTACGTTGGTATAGATCAGAAGATACTGTTTAAACAGTGGATGACCGGGCCGATGAAGCCAATCACTAAGTATGGCGGTTTGCCCAAACCTACCGGCTGTGTATAGCCACCAGGTCAGCCAGCTGAAAAACGCTGGCTGACTGCTTTATCTAGCACTATTTCCCCGTTGGCCCTGCACGTCTCGATGTGCCAGTATAATGACTGGTACTGAAGTGCGCGGATTGCCATTACGAAAACCCAGGACATCATTCATCGCTACCATCTGATACCGCTAATCCTGATTGTGGCAGGTGTTCTATTGTCCGGCCTGGATGCATTTTACATACAGGGTCTTAAAATCCAGGATTGGCAAAGGCGACTGATTACGACATCCGCCAATGCATCCAACGATGTAGTTCTTATCGAAGTTGATCAGTACAGCCTTGATCGAATGCAGGATGACCAGGGTATTGGCTGGCCATGGCCGCGGGAACTGTATGGCGGTATTGTGAAGTACGCTGCTGATAGTGGTGCCAGCGCAGTCGCAATCGATATTCTCTTCAATAATGAAACACCCTGCGCGGTTACGTCGGATAGCCAGTTTGCAGAGCTGATGCAATCTTCCGGTATCACCTATCTGGGGGCGGCGTTTTCAAAAAAAGGAAAACCCGGTTCGGTGGCTTTCGGTGAGGCTTATGAAGGCAGGCCGCCTGATTCAGTCATTCGCCAGTCAGCCTCGTTACCACTCCCAATGCTTTTTAAAGCAGCGCGCGGTATCGGTAGTGTCAGTGATTATCCTGATGCAGACGGTACTTTCCGTCGGGTCACGCCCGCGATAACGCTTTCAGAAAAAGCGATTGCAAGTCTGTCATTGGCGCCATTTGTGAAGGATGACAATATTGCCTGGAGAAATGGCGATCTGTTCATCGGGGAAAGGCGGTTACCGCTTGATGAAGATGGCCGTCTCTGGGTGAACTATCGGGGTGCAGAGATTCCATACAAGCAGTTTTCGGCGTATGACGTCATCCAGTCGTTTATCGCGGTACAGTCCGGGGAGCAGCCCGTTATTTCTCCAAAGGAACTCAGGCGAAAAAATATTGTTGTCGGTTATGTAGCGCCTGGACTGTATGACCTGAAGCCAACGCCATTTTCATCCAGCGCACCCGGGATGGATGTACATGCCGCGGTGATGGACAACTGGCTGACCGATGATTTTTTACACCCGCTGGCTTCCTGGCAGTCTTCCCTGATCGGGATTGCGTTTGCCATCATGATTTTCTGGATCCTGAGCAGGGAAAAAACGGCCAAGATTGCGGTTAGTACTGCTACCGGAACCTATATTGTGTTTTTTGCCATCGGTTTTCTGCTGCTCAGTTATGGCGTCGTTGCTGATACAGCCCGCATGTTGCTGCCCGCCAGCCTGATCTTTGCTGTATCGGGTGCCCAACGCATGATCCAGGAAAGCCGGCAGAAAGAATACCGGCAGAAGAGCCTGGAGCGCATGGTCTCCCCGGGGGTGGCAGAATGGTTGCTTGCTGAGCCGGAACGGCTAGGCCGTATTGGAGAGACGCGGCCCATCACGGTTTTCTTTTCCGACCTGGCAAATTTCACCACGATTTCCGAAAAGTTGGGGCCGTCAGGGACCGTGGACCTGTT
>JBFFRZ010000223.1:0-4219 GCA_041572715.1 Gammaproteobacteria bacterium | reverse complement strand
CTATGCCAGAAGAGGTAAGAACATCTCTATTTATATCTTCGGAGATGACTACACCGGTTCATCTTATGGGCCTGTATTGAATGCGCTCGACAGGTTGAATCGTAACAGTGCCAATGGCGAGCCCCTGGTGAAGGTGCATGCGATTGGTTTTGTCACCACACAGTCAACCAATCGTTTTGGCATCCTCATGCGGGAAGTGGCTAAACGCAACCGGGGCACATTTCTCGCATTACCCATCAGGTAACGTAAGCCATCGATTTCTGTGACTATAATCATTATGGTACGAGAACTGGTTTAAACAGGATGATGCAATCTGATTGTATAGTTTCATGGGTGAAATCATGCCCGGTGGTATAGGCCCGGTCACTCGGGGTGTGATCGATGCCGGCGCGCAAAGCAACCGCGTGAGCGTCGTGTTTAAAAATACCAACGACATCTTTTATCACCTTGACAGTAATCGGCTTTATTACGATCGAACATCGTTGACACTGTATTTCGTCAACAGCGGTGACGGTATGATCAGCCGTACCATTAGAGCAGTACTGTCCGGGTTGGGTAACAAAGCTGTATTTGAGCAGTTGCACCTGGACCAGCATAAACTGTTTAGCGCAGCTTGCCGTATTCGTTTGACCGATGAACAGTCGGCCCCTGTGTTGACCGCACTGAAACTTGGCGGTGTGCGTACACTCTGCTGAGAGGCAAATATAAAATCAGCTTGCATCGCAGGATGAATTACATCCCCGCCAACCAGATGTGGAATCTCAACAATTCGAAAAAAACGAAGCATTAAACACAACATTTCGAATATTATGAAGTAATAAGTTGCTGCATTATCTTCGCATCGAAACATTACGGAGCGAGATAGTGAGAACCAAAGATATACAGCATAGCCCTGGCCAACATGAGCTGGATAAGCATATCCGGTTGTTGGCACATATGGAATCGACCCATTCCCCGATGGTTAGCTGTTACCTAAGCCTGGGTGCCGGCCTGGACAGTACCAGGGATTATCTGTTGTCAAAGAAGCAGCAAATCGCAGCACGGCTTACCGGTTTTGAACAACAGGAGTTCGAACAGGCGTTCGATAGTATTCTCAATAACCTTGAGACCAGCCAATATGCTTGCAACAGCCTGGTATTTTTTTCGCGATCATTCAAAGGGGGACATTTTTTTCGGGTACTGCAACTCGACATAGTATTACAGCACAGTGTCACCGTTTCGGCTGCACCGAATATCCTGCCACTGATGCTGCTGCGCCATGAATATGGTCAGTACCTGCAGGCCAGTGTTTCCGAAGGCGCAATCGAAATATGCGAAATGGGTCTGGGTACCAGCACCACGCGCGGCATGGCCAACCTGATATCCACCTCCTCCGAGGAATCCAGGCTGGCCACAGCTACGCACATGCTTGAGCGTACGATGCGATCAAGGCCGCAACTCGATGTCATTCTAGATGGTGAGCAGTCAGTTATACATGGTATCTATAGTAATCTGCCCAGATTGTTACGCAGGCGGATTATCCAGTTAATCCCGCGCAAGCATGGTGATACAGATCTTAAAATACTCAATGTCGGCAAGCTGACGCATAAACGACATCGGGAATACCTGTCAGGAAAACGGCTCAATGAAGCGATCAAGGCCGGGCGTGTACTGGAACAGCTCACCACGGGTGTTTCCGGCAGCCTGCGCGCACTCAATTTAAGCCCGGCAGGGACCTTATATGTGGCTGCAGACGATCTTGATCTCAATGCGATGTGCTTCGATCTTCAGAAAGACTCGGCGCTGGATGTAATACGCCTTGCCATACAGCAGGCGGTGCCGATTCACTTCATAAGCAGCAACAGAATAATGCATCAGGCGGGAGGTATTGCATGTCTGATACCAGAGGAAACAGTCATGCATCGTTCAGGTTTTGAGACTGCCGCAAGTTCCCTGAACATGGCGGCATGAGTGCCGAGCTTGTCGGATAAAAATTTACAGGAGCAAATGAATATCATGTTATCGATACAATCCAGAGGCTTTTCGTTAACACCAGCTCTAAAAGCACGTGTGAGCAAACGCATTGGTTTAATCCTGGGTAATACCGGCCATCCGATCACCAATATCGATGTACGGTTGTCCGATATTAATGGACCGAAAGGCGGTGTTGATAAAAAGTGCAAGATCAATATTCAGCTGAGTGGCCATTCGAACGTGGTTATCACCGACATTCAGCATGATCTTTATTACGCTATCGACCGGGCGGCAAGCCGCGCCATGCGCACCGTGCGCCGGCGGCTGTCACAAAAACAGTTCAGTCGTGACCGCAGCGGCAGGGACATGCTCGCTGTCGTGGATTCTGCTGCCTGATATATAGACGCAGGTCAGTATTGGCTTTGATTAACAGGAGTAATGTTACATGAACACAACGTTATCTAATACGATTTCACAGCGCAGCGAACTGCTGCAGGTTAACCGTGTGTTACGCAACACCTATGGGCTGTTGTCGATGACACTTTTGTTTAGCGCGATTACCGCGGGTGTCTCATCGGCGTTGTCGCTGCCCCATCCTGGTTTGCTGCTTACGCTGGTTGGGTACTTTGGTTTGTTATTTCTAACAACGCGTTATCGTAACAGCGGGGTTGGACTGGTCATGGTGTTCGCCCTGACCGGTTTCATGGGCTATACCCTGGGACCTTTATTGAACATGTACCTGGCAATGTCCAACGGGCCGCAGATGGTAATGATGGCGCTGGGAGGAACAGCACTGACATTTTTGACGCTCTCCGGCTATGCGCTTGTAAGTCGTCGTGACTTTAGTTTTATGGGCAGCTTTCTGATAGCAGGCATTATCGTGGGTTTTCTCGCGGGCCTCGGCGCCTACTTTTTCTCCGTGCCAGGTCTGGCATTGGCAGTATCGGCAATATTTGTCGTGCTGATGTCAGGCCTGATTTTGTACGAGACCAGCAATATTATTCATGGTGGTGAGACCAACTACATTATGGCGACCGTCACCCTGTATGTTGCTATCTACAACCTTTTCACCAGCCTGCTGCATCTTTTGACAGCTTTCAGTAATGACGGCTAGTGGTCGTATGCACACAGGGCACAGGCAACTTTCTAAATGATCAGAACCAGTTAATGAAGGAGACATATGATGATTGATACAAAACAGTTACTGGACAAGTTTATGGGTAGCGGTATGGCAGGTGGCCTTGCGGGCGGCCTCGCTGGTGGTGCGCTCACCGGACTACTGGCCAACAAGAAGGGACGTGAGATAGCAGGCTCGGCGTTGAAAGTTGGTGGTATAGCACTGGCAGGCGGTCTGGCCTACAAGGCCTATCAAAGTTACCGTAACAAGCAATCAGGTGCATTACAGACTGCCGATACCCGTATGGCATCTGGTGCTGCCGCTGTTGATCAAAGCGCCTTCATCCCGCCAAACCAGGATGTTGTGGCACAGCAGTCACTCAGCCTGCTGTTACTCAAGGCAATGATCAGCGCTGCAAAGGCCGATGGCAATATCGATCATGGTGAGTCCAGCAGGATCATGTCTGAGATCAACCGGCTGAGACTGGAGCCGGAGGAAAAAGCGTTACTGTTTGACGAATATTCACGTCCGGTTGATATCCAGGCGCTGGCGGCGGAGGTGCAAACGCAGGAGCAGGCCGTTGAGGTATATGCGGCCTCGCTGCTGGTGATCGATGAGCAGGATGCTCGCGAGGCGCAGTACCTGCAGAGCCTAGCTGCCGCCCTGGGCCTGGCGCCCGCGCTGGCAGATGAAATACAGCAGACCTTGTTGGCCAGTCTGTCCGGGTCTAATCAGCAGGTGCAGGTTGCCTGAAGTTATTGCCGGTCACGTTTTTGAGCAGGTCACGTGGCCGGCCTACAGTGGAGTAATGAATAGTCATGATATTTCCTTTTACATTGAAAAGAAGCAAGGCGAAGGCGAGATCGAGCCGTAGCCATGTTTCAGGTACAGCGATACTTGCACCAGTAACTACGCCATTTGTTTTACGAATCGGATTATGCAGGTGTGTGATAATCTGGAGATAGTAGCCCGGCTAAATACAGGATGACATGCCAACGATGATTACTGCCGGATATTGAGATATGCTGTTGTCACCCAGTATTCACGCTTGTCTGTAAACCGGTAGGTTATGTCGCAATTAAACCTGAAACATCTGCGCTACTTCTGGATGGTGGCCTCTCACGGCAGTATTGCACGCGCCTCGGAGTT
>JBFFRZ010000222.1:0-4230 GCA_041572715.1 Gammaproteobacteria bacterium | reverse complement strand
CCGTGCCGTAACCCATGAGCACGAAGTTGGCAGCATACACGGGTACCCGCTCCCCGCTGATCGGGTGCACGGCATCTATGCCCAGGCTGATGCCTTTCTTTTCCATGGTCTCAAGCTCGGCCTCGGAAACACCGCCCCGGCGACACTCGTTGACAAAGTCGGCTACCGCCGCGTTGTCTTGCGCAACCCACAACGCCAGCGGATGCTCCGCGGCCACGGCCATGTAGGTAACACCCATCAGGGTATCGGGCCGCGTGGTAAAGATGCTTAACTGCTCATCGCTGCCCTCAATGCCGAAGTCGACCATCACGCCTTCAGAACGACCAATCCAGTTACGCTGCATGGTCACGACCTGCTCTGGCCAGTCAGTCAGTTGCTCCAGGTCATCCAGCAACTCCTGCGCATAGTCAGTGATTTTCAGGAACCACTGTTCTATTTCGCGTTTCTCCACGACCGCGCCCGAGCGCCAGCCCCGGCCGTCGATCACCTGCTCGTTAGCCAGCACCGTCTGGTCCACCGGGTCCCAGTTGACGGACGCCTTCTTGCGATAGGCCAGGCCTTTGTCGACCAGTCGGGTAAACAACCATTGTTCCCAGCGATAATAGTCGGCATCACAGGTGGCCAGCTCCCGATCCCAGTCATAACCAAAGCCCAGCGATTTAAGCTGGGTCTTCATGTAGCCAATGTTGGCGTAAGTCCATTCAGCCGGCGGCGTGGCATTTTTGATGGCCGCGTTCTCGGCCGGCAGACCAAATGCATCCCAGCCCATGGGTTGCAGCACGTTCTTGCCCAGCATGCGCTGGTAACGCGAAATCACATCGCCAATGGTGTAATTGCGCACGTGCCCCATATGCAGTTTGCCGCTGGGGTAAGGAAACATGGAAAGGCAATAGAATTTTTCCCTGGCCGGGTCTTCGGTGACCTTGAAGGACTGGTTTTCCTCCCAGTAAACCTGGACGTCAGTTTCCAGTTGCTGTGGCTTGTATTTTTCTTCCATGAAAACGTTGGCGGGCCATAAAATCGGGCGGCAAGCATACCGCACAGCCCGCGCCTTTCACAGCCTGAGATGGCCTATGTAACAGCAAAAAGACAACCGCAGGTGGCTAGTGTATCGCGGACAGCACATCACAGAACTGACGAATTTCTTCCTCGGTGTTGTAGATGTGCAGTGATGCCCTGATGACCGCAATCAGGCCCCTGGGTTGCATATCAAGGCGGGCCATCTTTAAGGGTGAAACACTGATATTAATCCCTGCCGAGATAAGTTCGGACTCGAGCTTGCAGGTACCGTAACGCTCCGAACTAAAGGTCACGATGCCGGACTGTTGCTTGCCCCTGTCCTGTAGCCGGATGTGATCAATGCTTTCAAGCCGTTGCCGCAGCAACCCGGACAATATTTGTATGCGTTGCGTTACCCGTGACATGCCGAGCTCCAGCAACTGGTCCACGGCACTTTTCAGACCCAGACGCAGCGCATGGCTGGCTTCCCACGTTTCAAAGCGCCGGGCATCGGCACGCAACTCGTATTCATTGATATCGGTCCAGAATGCGGCACGCATATCAAGTTGCGACGGTTCGATCTGCTGGTAAAGCTCCGGCCTGACATAGAGAAAGCCGGTACCCCGTGGCGCGCGTAAAAATTTTCGACCGGTGGCCGTCAGAAAATCACAGTTCAGTTCGCTGACATCGACGGGTAACTGTCCTACTGCCTGGCAGGCATCCAGCAAGTACCATGCGCGGTGTGCCTGCAGTATTTCACCGACCTCACGGGCCGGGTTGATCAGGCCATTACTGGTTGGACACCAGGTCAGGGCGACGAGCCTGACCGTATCATCCAGCGATGAGGACAGCTGGTCCAGGTCAATCTGGCCATGCTCATCGTCTTCGATCACTTCAATGTGAAGACCATGGCGCCTGGCTACCTGCAGCATGGCGATATAATTACTGGCATATTCACTTCTACCAGTCACAATGCGTTCACCGGGCTGAAACGGTATCGAGTAAAAGATTGCGTCCCAGGCCCGCGTCGAGCTTTCCATTAGCGCAATGGCAGCGGGCGTTGCATGAACCAGGTCCGCAATGCTCTGGTAAACAGACTCGATCTCCGCACTGGCTTCACGCGCCGCCTCGTAACCACCGATATCCGCTTCACGCTGCAGATAGCCCGTCACACGTTCCAGCGTGGTCCGGGTCGGCAAGGCCGCACCGGCATTATTAAAGTGTATCCGTTGCTGACAGCCCGGCGTGGCGGCACGCAACTGTTCAACATCCAGTTCCGCTTCCGTTGGCGCTGAGGACACAGCCATGAGTTTACCTGTCCGCTCCTTTGCGACGGGCCATGCGCCACAAGCCGGCCAATGACAACGCCAGCAGAATCAACAGCGGTGAATCCCCAATCCGTGCGTACACCGTCTGGCCCGTAGCGGGGGCGATGCTTCCGGTCAGCACGCCCGGCTCGAACTGCGGGATCGACTTTTGCAGCGAGCCATCCGGTTCGATGATGGCGGTAATACCGGTATTGGTCGCACGCAGCAGGTAACGACCGGTCTCTTTTGCGCGCATGCGCGCCATCTGTAAATGCTGTGCCGGCGCCAGCGAATCACCAAACCATGCGTCGTTACTGATATTGATAAGGTATGCCGCTTGCGGAAACGCCTCGCGAACGTCAGCAGCAAAGGCAATCTCGAAGCAGATAAATACGCCCGCCTGGTGTTCGCCAACTGACACCAGCGGCTTCTCGGCATCGCCGGGAGAAAAATTGGACATGGGTATGCTTAAAAATCCCAGCACCGGATCCAGTAATGCCTTCATGGGCAGGTATTCACCAAATGGCACCAGGTGACGTTTCAGGTAAATCGTCTCCGCTCCACGTTGTCCGTCGCCCAACACCACCAGTGCGTTGTAATAACGTGCACCATGGCTTTCCCTGACAGGCACACCGGTGATGATGCGGGTACTGGTCACCTGCGCCGCACTACTCATGGTTTCCAGAAAATCAAACACCTGGTCTTCGTAGGCGGGGATCGCCGTCTCCGGCCAGACCACGATATCGCGATGCCAGTGTGCTTCAGTAGTTCGACGATACCAGTCCAGGGTTGGCTGGCGTTGCTCGGGCAACCACTTGCGATCCTGCGGAATACTCCCCTGCAACAGGGCGACATCGAGTTTCTGCTGCTGGTACTGGACATCATGCGGTAACTGCAGGAACAGCGGCGGCAACCATACAGACAAGACAAGCAACAGGCTGAATGCCCGCGACCCCATCGTGCTTGCCGGGTGCAGCAACAGGTACAGGCCCGTTACCGACAACAGCACAAGAAAACCGATGCCGAGCACGCCAATGAAAGGCGCATAGGCCGCAATCGCCGTATCGATAAACGCATAACCGACACTCAGCCAGCCGAAACCGGTAAACAGCCAGTCGCGAAGCCACTCGACCAGTACCCAGGCTGCGGGTAACGCCAGTATGCCCGGTACCGCGCCGGCCTGGCATTTTCTTGCCAGAAATGCCGCAAGCATCATGTAGCAGGACATGACCACGATTAGCATCAGGGTAATGCTTGCCGCCAGCGGCGGCGAGGCATTACCGAACAGGCTGATGCTGACATAGACCCAGGAAATGCCGACACCGAAATAACCCAGTCCGTACAGGAACGCCCGCCATAAGGCACGTTTCAGTTGATCCTGGTGAATGAGGTACTGAAAGCTCAGCAGGGAAACAAGTGCCAGCGGCCACCAGCCGAATGGCGCGAACGCGAATGGCAACAACAGGCCGCCCGCGAAAGCGGCAACGTCAGATTTCCAACCGCCGGGCAGCATCGGGCCGGGTTGTGAAGGGCTAGGCCGCGTCTTCGTCAGAATTTAATATCTGCAACTGCAGCATGTAAATTCGTCTGTTGTCTGCGCGCAATATCTTGAAACGAAAGTTTCCGATGGTGAGTTCCTCCAGTCGCCTCGGCATATGGCCCAGTTCTTTCATGATCATGCCGGCAACCGTTTCATAGTTATCATCCGGAAAACTGCTTGAAAAATACTCGTTAAACTCGTCGATACCGGTCAACGCGCGCAACACGTACAGCCCTTCGCCATGCTTGAATATGTTGCTGCCAAGGTCGGTATCATGTTCATCGTCGATATCACCCACGATCTGTTCCAGTACATCCTCAATGGTGACCAGTCCGCTAACGCCACCGTATTCGTCCACCACGATGGCCATGTGATTGCGACTGG
>JBFFRZ010000221.1:0-4271 GCA_041572715.1 Gammaproteobacteria bacterium | reverse complement strand
TGTCGTTGCATGTCTTCCAGCAGCAGTTGCTTGCGTTTTTCAAGTTCGATATACATGTTTTCCGGTGTGTCATTGAACGCCTCGGGGATCGGAAAGGTACGGTATCCCGCTGCACGCAGAACACTTTCAATATTTTCCTTTCCCTCTCCGGCGAGACCGGCTAGTACGATGTGCGCCTGTTGCTTCTCACGGTGGAACACTTCAACCATGTAACCGGCGAGTCCTGCAGCCTGGCGTAATCGGGCCAGGTTTTCCACTGGCACCAGCCCTACCTGCAGATCAAGAAAAGTTTTCTGTTCTCGCAGCTGCGCCAGGTTGATCTCAAGTCCGTAAAAGTTATGCAATGAGTTCAGCAGGCTGTCAATCAGATGAATTTCTTCATCCAGTTCTCTTTGATGTTCTTCACATTCGGAACATTCCGCCCATAGTTCCATGAGTTCATGGTCAATAACGCGCAATGTTTCCAGTTCAGGCAATGTGACAGACTTCAACGATGGCCTGGGCAACGTTACCCCAAGATGTTCATGAATCTTGCTCAGGCGATTGTTTGCACTCTGGTAGAGATTACGATATTCAGTTGCGGGTGCTTCCGGCAGTTCGTACTCATATTCCTGGTTGCCCATGTCCGGTGAAAAGCTGCCGGTTCTCGCCAGTGCCAGCGCTGTTTGCGGGACTTCATCCGTCATCACATGAAATGTAACGCGTTGCATGCGCAGGCCTTCAAGCATATGCCCTATCCCAACCCCATGGCGAAGCTGACTGTTTGCGCATCAAGTGATAACTCCTGTCCCTTCAGAATACCACGCACTCTGAGTAACTGCTTTTCTCTTAAAATAAGCCAGGCCACTGTCCGCGTGATGATGCTTTGTTTTTGCCGTAGTAATTCCCGCGTTTTTTCCTCGATCGCATTTTCCAGCGCAAGCTCTATATCAAACAGATTGGTTTGCTCGTTAATGACGGATTTCAGGGAATCAGGCAACCGATCGAGTACCTGGTCAGCACTGCTGAGGTTAACCAGGGTATATATATCCGATGAAGACAGGTGGTACCCGCCGGGTGAAAGCAAATACCAGGTTTCCGGTGATTTAAGATCATAGGTGAAACGGTAGCGTATCAGCCATACGAGGTTATGACGGTCAACAATAAAACCGAGCAGTTGTCTCAGGTAAGCGATATCCCGGCGAGGCATTCTGTTCATGTGTGCCATCATGTCGCGCAGATAGCGCTGATCAATGCTGGCATTGACAAAAAAAGGATCGTTGTGTTCTTCGTATAAACGCCTTGCTTGCCGGGCCATGGATGAATAGTTGGTCTTGTCGAGGATTCTGAGCATTTCCATAATATCATCAGCCTGCAATAATTCCTGAAAAGGCAGCGTTTCCAGGTCACCCATTTGCAGCATGCTGTCACGCAACTCATCTGCAGGCCGGCGTAGCAATGCACCATGCAAAATGGTTTTCAGGTTTCTAAGCTCAATATGGCTAATCCACTGCAGCAGCAATCTGCGCGCATGACCGTAATACGGACGTAACAGTATTTTGAACTCATGCAGCAGGGATTCCAGGATGAGGGATTCAAAATCCGGTTCCAGTTCAGGTGCTTTTTTACCAGCATGCAACAGGCTCAACTGTTCACTGATCGCACTGACCGATTCCGGTGGATTTTGCGCAAGCTCATGGAACCAGTCTCGTGGCTGTAACCGGTAGTTCAGTATTGATATACGGGTGTCCAGGTAACTGCTTGAAGTATTTAATTGCATCAATCGGTACTGGTGATAAACAGATTGAATGCAGACTCGAGCGCCTCCTGCTCGCGATGTTCGGCAAGCTCGCGCAATTCTCTTGATCTTTCGTCATGACGATGCTGGTAATCGCTGATGATTTGTTCAGCGTGCTGATTGGCCCTGATGAGCGCGGATTGATGTATCTCGGGTATGCGATGTTCGAATGAAACTTCCTGTTGATGCGTTTGCTGCATGGTCTCTTCAAGCAGCCGGTTACGATAATCACGTGCTTCGCTGATTATTTGCTCCGCCTCTTTTTCTGCATCCAGAAGTGACTGGAAGTTATTGTCTTTGCTCATTTACCGCTCTCCGGGCAAATACTCTGAATCATCAGAAACAGACTATGTTTCCCTGAATTTCATCGCATGACTTGTATCAAGTGCTCTAGACACAAGTCAGCCGTTAATTTACAACAGGTGCATTGCGATCAGCTAGATCCTGTAAGTATGCGTCAATCTTGAGTTTTTCAGACTCGTCGAGGTTGACCAGCTGAAGGCCAATCAGATGCTCTTCTCCGACTTCGGAGTCATAAACCGCTATAGCATTGCTATCACATGGACTTTCATTGCCGGGTAATCGTATTTTGAGCGCGAAACTATCCTGGTCCAGTAGCCCCTGAATACGACCCATGAGAAATGTCGGGCAGGAAATCTGCATGCCATAAGCTGATATGTTATTGGCCGTCAATTCAATGCCGATGTTGGTTGCGGTTAGCTCCAGTCCATTCAGCTCAACATGCAGGTAGACCCGATAACGGGGATTGATTCTGTTTTCCATTGTCCGTTTCGTGATGATTATTTTTATGCGCGATCCATATTAATTGAATTATGAGCCAATATGCCACCCGGCATAGGCGTAAACCGCATAGGCACTCTAACAGATAATACTTTAGATTTGCAATCTATCTTATTGATTTATATGGTGCCCGGGGCCGGAGTCGAACCGGCACGAGGTTTCCCTCGAGGGATTTTAAGTCCCTTGCGTCTACCAATTTCGCCACCCGGGCAGTGTGCCATCGTGAACTGTTGAATTGTAATTAAGTAGACAGTGCTGCGCACTGTTTCCTTGCGGTCGCTCTCGGACGTCCTGTCCTTCGCGACATTCGTGCATTCTTTACTGATTGCTTAATTGTTCAGAAATGTCATCGTTAACCAGGACCAGCCAAGGACCGGGCTGAAACAACCGGCAGGAATACTAATTACTTGCGATATCGAGTGCAACGTAAATTGCCATATTGACTTCCAAAGACGACCAATAGGGTTCTGGCAGGGTCGGGCTATACTGCTATAACCCTGCTGAGTAACTCTGAGTTGTCTCTGCCGGACAGAATCTGAATTCCAGTAATCACAATTGATAATAGTACTCAATAGATCGGGAGCTGATGTAATATCTATGCTCATCATCATCCAACCCATCACGATGAATCAGGGATAGCAGCCATGAATCGATCTCTATCACGTTTTTTAAATAACGCCCGCTCCAGGTATCTATTCCTGATCATTTCTGCGGGCTTCCTGCTCTGGCTCGTGAATATGCCTGCATTAGCTGCAGGAAATGAAGCTGCCACCGAGGTGGACTGGCTCAAGCTTGGTATGGGCCTGTTTGGCGGACTGGCCATGTTCCTGTTCGGCATGGACCAGATGTCTGACGGCTTGAAATCAGCTGCTGGAGATACCCTAAAAGACTTGCTGGCACGATTGACAAAGAATCGCTTCATGGGAGCTATTACGGGTGCGCTGGTTACGGCGGTACTGAACTCGTCCTCGGTAACGACAGTGCTCGTGGTGGGCTTTATTTCTGCCGGTTTCATGACATTGGCACAGTCGGTTGGCGTCATCATGGGCGCGAACATCGGCAGCACATTTACCGCACAGATTGTTGCTTTCAATGTCACCCAGTATGCATTGATCCTGGTTGCAGTGGGTTTCTCCATGCTGTTCGTATCAAAAAAGGACAAAACCCGGTACTACGGCGCCATGATCATGGGGCTTGGCCTGGTCTTCTATGGGATGGGTGTCATGGGCGAAGCCATGAACCCGCTACGCACCTATGAGCCATTTCTGGACCTGATGGTAAAGATGGAAAGCCCGCTGCTGGGCATACTGGTTGGCGCGGTGTTCACCGGCCTGGTCCAGTCTTCAGCTGCGACGACCGGTATTGCCATTGTTATGGCAGCTGAAGGCCTGATCAGCCTTCCAGCCGGAATCGCGCTGGCATTTGGCTCAAATATCGGTACCTGTGTTACCGCCGTACTGGCTGCCATGGGCAAGCCCGTTGAGGCGGTTCGTGCTGCGGTGATCCATATTCTGTTCAATGTATTCGGGGTCTTACTTTGGGTAATGTTCATTCCCCAGCTCGCCGAGTTTGTTGCTGCCATCTCGCCCGCTTCCCCTGAATTGACCGGTAAGGCACGGATGGCTGCAGAAGTCCCCCGGCAGATTGCGAATGCGCACACCGTATTCAACGTTGCCAATACAATCATTTTCAT
>JBFFRZ010000220.1:0-4292 GCA_041572715.1 Gammaproteobacteria bacterium | reverse complement strand
CGCGGGCAGGTGCGGAGGGTGATGCAATCAGTTTTGCCTGTGAGGATTATGCATACTACCTGCCGGATATAGAAAACTACATTGGGCAGAAGCTGCCGAATGAGCCAGTACCGACAGACTTGTTTGCCGAGCTGAAGTCACCGGTGCGGCTGCCCAGAAAACCCGGACACGATGGCAAGCATAAAAACCGAAAGCGGGATGGCGCAAACAAACCTCATCGCAGACACCATAAAAAAAGTGCATAAAAATTACAGGTAACTGATTCAGGAGCAGCGAGGCTCCATGTTTATCCAAGCAAGCGGCCCATGGCTGGAAGAAGGAGGGTAGTGATATGAGCGGTCAAACAACAGCAGTTGATGCACGTGATGAAAGCCTGCCTAATTCAGACATTGCAGATCACGAGGAGGATGCAACAGTCATCGCTGATCAGAGTGTACGTTGTCAGTGGAATGGCGTGGAATTTACGGACGGCGATTCTGTCTGTGCAGAAGGTACCGTTTATGAATGCAGTTTTGGTAAATGGGTGAAAATGCCCGGCGGTTGCTAGTCGACGCCAGCAACGTGGCAATCACAGTCTGTGTCATGAAGGTTTAGCGGGCTTCTTCCGTTAATCATCGTCGATGAAAAGATGTTTATGCGGCGTCATAATTTGTATTCCATTTGCTCCCCGCCTGTTCTAGATTAGCGGTTCAGTAGCAGCAAGGCTTTCGTTATTCCATGCGCAGATCGCGTTACAAGTCTCATTTACCAGGCCCGTGCATATTGCCGTTCGGCGCTTGCAGGTTACGAACGGCTGCAGACATCTACACCGTCATGCCTGTCGGGTTGCCGGATAAAACTGCCATTACCCTGAATCGTCGTGGATTCGAGTGGGTTTTACATGCAGACTGATACGGTAATGCCAACCTGCCTGGTATTTTCCGGGCATGATCCCATCGGCGGTGCAGGTATTCAGGCGGATATTGAAGCCCTGGGGAGTATGCGGGTACATGCAGCGACGCTGGTAACAGCATTGACCGCACAGGATAGTATCAACGTCTATTCAGTTGAGCCGGTCTCAACAACATTGCTCATACAACAGGCGCGAACACTGCTCTCTGATATCAAGCCAGCGGTCATCAAGATAGGCCTGGTACCGGATGTTATGACGGCGGAGGCAATACACACCATCCTCACTGATCTGCAGGGTATCCCGGTTGTACTGGACCCGATCGTGCGGGCAGGGGGTGGTAAAAGCCTGCAGGACAGGCAGACTTGCGAAGCCATGCGTTCGTTGTTGTTCCCCCTGGCAACGGTCATCACACCGAATGAATATGAGGCCAGAACATTTGCAGGTAATGCGGACTCCCTTGAGGCGTGCGCCATGTCATTGCTGGAATCAGGCTGTAACTATGTATTGATTACCGGTGGTGATTCGAATGAAGAACAGGTCACGAATCGTTTGTATGGGAACAACCGGTGCCTGGAAACATTCAACTGGCCGCGCCTGCTGAAGCAGTATCACGGTTCCGGTTGCACCCTCGCCTCGGCTATCGCCGGACTGCTCTCACATGGTCATGAGCCGTTGACCGCGGTACGCGAGGCTCAGCAATATACCTGGAACAGCCTCAATCATGCCTACCCGACGGGCGCAGGCCAGTTGCATCCCGACCGGTTTTTCTGGACCTGCAAGTAACACGTATGCGGGGCCTGTATGTCATTACCAGCCAGCAGCATGTTGGTTCCGGGCAATTAACCGGGGCGGTTGAGCAGGCCCTGATTGGCGGTGCGGCTATTGTGCAGTACCGTGACAAGCGTTCAGTGTCGACCCCGGCGGACAACCAGTTAACGGAAATACATCGTTTGTGCAGGGACTACGGTGCGCTGCTCGTGATCAATGATGATGTTGAACTGGCAAGGCGGGTTAATGCTGATGGCGTGCATCTTGGGCGCGACGATATGGACCCGGGCGTCGCCAGGGAGTGTCTCGGCAGCAACAAGCTGATCGGTGTTTCCTGCTACGGTGACGTACAGCGCGTCAACAGAATGGTCAAGGCAGGCGCAGACTACATTGCCCTGGGCCGCTTTTATGCGTCCGAGACAAAACCCGAGGCAACCCCGGTATCGGTTGATGTCCTGAGACAGGTTCGGCAGATAACCAGCGCCCCGCTGGTTGCAATCGGTGGTATCACCGCAGAAAATGGTGCCGCCCTCGTTGATGCAGGCGCCGACATGCTGGCGGTGGTAAACGGGGTGTTTGCGCAACCGGATATCACCAGCGCTGCCCGGGATATCTCGGCACTTTTCCATACGCACATAAACAGGGATGAGTTATGAGTCGATCAGATGATTTGTTTGCAGAAGCCAAGAGCCTAATTCCGGGGGGTGTCAACTCACCGGTGCGTGCGTTTAACGGTGTCGGTGGGACCCCGGTCTATTTCAAACGTGCGCAGGGTGCCTATGTCTATGATGAGGATGACAATCAGTATATCGACTACGTGGGTTCCTGGGGACCCATGATACTGGGCCACGCACACCCGGATGTGATCAGGGTGGTGCAGGAGAAAGCACTCGACGGATTGAGTTTTGGTGCGCCGACCGAGATTGAAACGGCCATTGCACGCAAGGTGGTTGAGTTGGTTCCCTCGATCGAAATGGTGCGCTTTGTCAGCTCGGGTACGGAAGCCACCATGAGTGCGATACGTCTTGCACGGGGTTATACCGGCAGAGACAAGATCATCAAGTTCGAGGGTTGCTATCATGGTCATTCCGACTCATTGCTGGTGAAGGCCGGATCAGGTGCGCTTACCATGGGAGTACCGACGTCTCCCGGTGTTCCCGCGTCGCTCGCTGAACATACCCTGACCCTGACATTCAATGACCTTGATGAGGTAACCGAGGCATTCAAGCAATATGGGGAACAGCTGGCTTGCATAATTGTTGAGCCTGTCGCCGGTAACATGAACTGTATTCCACCATTACCCGGTTTCCTGGAAGGTTTGCGAGAGCTGTGTAGTGAATACGGTAGCGTACTCATATTTGATGAGGTGATGACTGGCTTTCGGGTTGCGCTGGGCGGGGCGCAGTCCGTATATAACGTAATGCCTGACCTGACCACGCTGGGTAAAGTCGTTGGTGGTGGTCTCCCGGTTGGCGCTTTTGGCGGCAAGCGCGAGATCATGCAACACATCGCACCCACCGGCCCGGTATACCAGGCCGGCACCCTGTCAGGTTGCCCGGTGGCGATGGCAGCCGGACTTAAAACACTTGAGCTGGTTTCAAAAACAAACTTCTATGAGTCCCTGGAACATAAGGTTGAACGCCTGACATCAGGGATTATGCAAGAAGCACAACAGGCGGGGGTGCCAATGAGCGAGAACCATGTTGGCGGCATGTTCGGCCTGTTTTTTACCGACGCCGGACCCGTAAAAAGTTTTGCCGGCACATCGGCCTGCAACCAGGATCAGTTCAGACAGTTTTTTCACGGCATGTTGAACAAGGGTGTGTATATGGCACCTTCCGCATTTGAAGCCGGTTTTGTTTCCATTATGCATACGCATGAAGACATCGATGCAACGATTGATGCCGCGGGTTCTGTGCTGAAGCATTTGACCTGATTACTGGTCGAAAAGACCATTAGCCACTAAATTATTAAGACAACACGGCCACTGGTGGTGATTTTGGCACCGGTTAGTGAGGTCAATCAGTACGCCTATCTTTTTTGGTTTAGCTGATTACAAAAATCTTATAGAATCATAACCGGAGCGAGGTTGTGGGCATATGATAATAAAGGGACAGACTCAACACGCGGGCGGTTTCACCAGGGTGCCAGTCAGAGACTGGTGGTCGTTGTGAGTCTTGCCGCGCAAAGACACCCCATCTTCAATGAGGATGCAGGTGATACCCCTGCAGAATTCGAAAGCAATAATCACTGGAAAGTCCTGATTGTTGACGATGACTCTGATGTGCATGAAATCACCAAGATGGCCTTGGGGGGCTTCGAATTTCAGGGTGAACCGCTGCAGTTCATTAGTGCGTATTCCGCAGATGAGGCGCGTCAGCTGTTAGCTGAACACCCGGATACGGCGGTTATGTTGCTGGACGTGGTGATGGAAACTGACGATGCCGGCTTGCAACTGGTCAGGTACATCCGTCAGACACTGAACAATCCATTTATCAGAATCATATTACGCACCGGGCAGCCCGGACAGGCGCCCGAAAAGCAGGTGGTACTCGAATATGATATCAATGACTACAAGGAAAAGACTGAGCTCACCTCCAAGAAGCTATACACCTGTATTTACACCGCTTTG
>JBFFRZ010000219.1:0-4302 GCA_041572715.1 Gammaproteobacteria bacterium | reverse complement strand
CATTATAACAATATGGGTGAATTGTATAGGTAAAATCCCATGTTAAATTGCTATATAAATCTACTTTTAATGATTGCTCAGCTTCTAGTATAGCCTCTAACAACACTCAAACACTACCGTCGAGGACTACGTTTATTGTGGGGTTTCCCGGGGAGACGGATGATGACTTCGAACAACTACTGGATTTTCTCGAGGCGGCGCAGCTGGACCGGGTCGGCTGTTTCCAGTATTCGCCCGTTGAGGGCGCAAAGGCCAACGAGTTACCTGACCCGGTTGATGAGGATGTCAAACAGGAACGCTATGACCGGTTCATGCGTTTGTCCGCTCGTATCAGCGAGGCAAAACTGAAAGACAAGATTGGTAAAAGAATGACGGTGTTGGTCGATGGCGTGGACGAGGAAACCGGCAAGACCATGGCGCGTTCGTCAGCGGATGCACCGGAAATTGACGGCCTGGTTTTTATCGATGCACAGCAGGACCTGCCAGCCGGGGAATTTGTCGAGGTCAAGATCATCGCGGCAGACGAGTATGACCTGTACGCCGAGTTGGTGTGAGCGATAAGTCGGATGAGAACGCGCCTGACGGCCATGGTTATCGGCATCGCCACCCTGATCGGCATTTTGCTGCTGTCCCTGCCCGATGCCGATGATATACCCGAAGAAAAAATGACGAGTATTTCAATGGCGATGTGCCTTGCCGATATCAAAATCGCTATACGAAAACAGATCGAGCAGGGTAAGCCGGTTATTTCAGGTTACGAGAACCCGTGCCCGGAACTGGTTAACGAGCTCAAGATTGCTAAAACCGGGACGATAGAAGCGCGCAACGCGAAGCAGGATATTCACCTCACATTCATGCCCGTCAACAACAATGGCCAGGTAAGATGGTCCTGCTCTGGAACGCCGGTGCAGTTTGTTCCCAGGGCCTGCCAGAAGAGTAACAAGCAATAGTCCTGGGTGATGAGTACATGGACGATTTCCCGGGCAGCGCGTATCGTCAGTAATGGCGGCGTCATCGCCTACCCTACTGAGGCCGTTTATGGGCTGGGCTGTAACCCTTATGACGCGCAGGCCGTGTTACGCTTGTTGCAAATCAAGCAGCGGGACCCTGCACAGGGGCTGATCCTGATCGGCGAACGTATAGAAGATTTCAGCGACTTTATCCTGCCGCTTGATCAGGACGTATATGATCGGGTAATGAGTACCTGGCCGGGGCCGTATACCTGGTTGTTACCTGCATCAGATGGTTGTCCTTACTGGTTGCGTGGTGAGCATGCCAGCATTGCCGTCAGGGTAACAGCGCATCCGCAGTGCAGGGCGCTTTGCAGGTCTGCACGCATGGCACTGGTATCAACCAGCGCCAATCGCCATGGCAGACCGGCGGCGAGAAATGTGTTACAGGTTCGACGGTGGCTGGGTAAGGAACTTGATTTTATTCTGGGCGGGCCGACATCCGGCCTGGCCCGGCCGAGTGAAATACGTGATGCATTGAGCGGGCGCCAGCTGCGATAAATGCTAGAAAGAACTGAAGGGGCGTTATGACGGAGATAAATACGCAGGCCGTAAAAGATTATCTGCTTGGATTACAGGATAGTATTTGCCAGGCACTGTCTGTGGCAGATGGTCAGGCCGATTTCGCAGCAGATAGCTGGACCAGGGAAGAAGGTGGTGGTGGCCAAACCCGGGTGTTGACGGATGGCGGCGTGTTTGAGCAGGCAGGGGTTAATTTTTCTCATGTGATGGGATCCAGCCTGCCGCCGGCGGCCACTGCCCAGCGCCCCGAGCTGGTTGGCCGTTCTTTCCAGGCCATGGGCGTTTCCCTGGTCATTCATCCGCATAACCCCTATGTACCAACGACGCACATGAATGTGCGTTTATTCGTCGCGGAAAAGCCGGGAGAAATACCCGTCTGGTGGTTTGGCGGTGGCTTTGATCTAACCCCCTACTATCCGTTTGAAGAGGACGTTATAGAATGGCATCAAGCAGCTAAAGCTGCCTGTGATCCCTTCGGCGATGATGTGTATGACCGTTACAAAAAGTGGTGCGATGACTACTTCTATCTAAAACACCGGGGGGAGACGCGTGGTGTCGGCGGCCTGTTCTTTGATGACCTGAATGAGTGGGGTTTTGATCAGTGTTTTGCTTTTCAGCAAAGCGTTGGGGACCACTTTATCAAGGCCTACCTGCCAATCGTGCAGAGACGTAAAGCTCATGAATATGGCGACAGGCAAAAAGATTTTCAGTTATATCGACGTGGTCGGTACGTGGAGTTCAACCTGGTTTATGATCGGGGCACCATATTCGGTTTGCAGACCGGGGGCCGGACAGAGTCCATCCTGATGTCGCTGCCACCCAATGTGCGTTTTCGTTATAACTGGAAACCCGAACCAGGCAGTGAGGAGGCCAGACTTTATGATCGTTACCTCCAGGCCCAGGACTGGTTGTCGTAGGTGATATCTGCATGAGTCAGCAATTGAAAGCGGTCGTTGATCAACAGCGCAAATTTCTGGGGTCGTCGCTGGGCGGGGTACTGTCCAAACTCGCCGCCAGTCTGGCGCCAGTCATACAGGATCGGCAGCAGCTGGAAAAGATCCTGATGGAAAGCTGTTCTGATTTAACCAACTGCAAATACCTGTATGTGCTGGACGCCAATGGTATCCAGCTTACGGCCAACATGTCACGTGAGGGTATTGACGAAAGCCAGTTCGGCCGTGACCGATCCCTGAGGCCATATATGGCCGGTGCATTTGGTAATACCAATTTCCGTCTTTCGGAGGCCTATATCAGCCGCAGAAAACGCAGGCCCAGCCTGACCGCGGTACAGGTCATCAGGGATAGCAATGGCGAGCGTATCGGTTTCCTGAATGTAGACTATGACCTGCGTGAGCTGACACACAGCAATGATATGTATACCGAGAGTCGGCAGTGGCGTCAGATCAAGGGCGACCCGTCGATTCGCTCCAGCCTGTTTACCCAGTCGCGGGTACAAAGCCCGATGGATGATCACATGGAAGATGTCTTCAGCCTGATGAACGAGCTGATGACCCTGCAGGGCGTGTATCATGGCAAGTTTCATTTCGCCAGCAGCAGGGCCACGGTCTGGCATGTGGACGATCCATTCGATTATCACATTCTGACGATTGAAGAGCTGATTGACCCGGACATCTGCCTGGCCTATCCACGCAGGCCATACCCGAAGCGAGCCATTGTTCCACCCAGTATGATCATGCCCATCTTCAAGCAGTTTGGCGCACTTCGCTTCGCCGATGAAACCATCTATCTTCGCGCAGGATCGCTGAATATTATCAACGGTATGATCGGGCTGAATTTTTCCTGTGACGGTTCACATTACCTGCCCTTTAGCGAGTTCATGGAGAAAGGGCTGGACTTCTGGTTTGGCGCAAGCAGCAACGCCTGATCAGTTAATAGCCTTAAGGGTAATACCCACTGGAACAGCTTCATTCGAAGACACTGATCACAAGAAATAATTAAGCTGAGCGGGTAGAAACAAGCCTGTATGCCGTCAGAACAAGCGGGCGGCACGAGCCGTTGACGATCACCCGCACCAATCTTCTCACGAGATGCGGTGGCCGTATTTATCTTCCAGGAAGCTGATGATATCGGCAGATTCATACATCCAGCGGTCTTTGCCATCGTCACCGGTAATGCGCAGGCACGGCACCTGGTTTTTGCCACCCTGTTCGATCAGCTCCTTTTTATATTGCTCGTTATGTAATGCGTCACGCAGCTCGATGCGCAGGTTCAGCCGGTACAGGGCTCTTCGAGTGATCATGCAGAACGGGCATGCCCGGTACTCATACATGGCCATGTTGGCGGTCTCACGGTCGATGCTCATTTGAACCATCGGCTCGCGAATAACGGGTGATGGCCTGAACATTCTTTCTGCCATCAGAATCATGGTCTTGGTGACGGCCCGGATGAGCTTGAAAATAGACATTAGTGAGCCGTTTTGTTCTGTTGCTGGTCGAAGCTGTCGTAGGCGCAGCAACCAGCCAGGGACCAGAAGCCTTCCTGGTCCCGGTCAAGGCAAACGATATTGCCGGGTAATGCGGACGCCTCTGAAGCGGAGTCTCCCGTCAGCAGCCTCGATACCATGCGGGGCAGGAACGGGATATGGGTAACAATCATGGTGTCGTTAGTCAACGAGTTGATTTTTTCAACCACTGCCTCGACGTCATCATTGGGGTTCAGGCCATCCATTTGTTCGACATTATTGATGCCGAGTTCACTGGCGAATATTTCAGCGGTCTGCTCTGCACGTGTTTTGCCACTATGGTAGATG
>JBFFRZ010000218.1:0-4322 GCA_041572715.1 Gammaproteobacteria bacterium | reverse complement strand
GGAGGAACTTCATCACAAGCTGTTCCTTGATAAAGTTATCGTCAACCAGCCAGACTGAACCGTAACCGCCCCTGCCGATTTCCTTCACCAGTTTGTAACGGTTGGCCAGCACTTGCCCGGGTTCGAAGTTCAATTCCATGTCGCCGGTATGTCTGGAGTCAGTATTACCCAGTGACAGTTCACCGGTGCCGAATACCTCGCCATCGCCCTTATCGAACGGGCTATCGCCACTATCACCGAATGGATTGGCCGATTCATAGCCGAATGGATTGTCTACTTCGGCGCTGTTCGAGCCGAAATAGGCCTCGCTGTCGATACCAAATGAGTCAGGTCCAAGTACTTCAAATTCTCCGGACCGATCCTTTTTCAATTCCTCCATGGACCTCTGGTATGCCGTGGTTTCCAACAATCGGTGTTTGCTGGTGATGTGTTCAATCAAATCAACCAGCTTCGGCAACACCTCTTCCTGCAGCTTGTCTGCGTTCTCCAGCAGGCGGCTGCGAATCTGTTCGGCAAACTTTTCTGGAATGATGGTTTTAAGGCATGATATGGCCGCGGACTGAACATCTGCGTCATCCATGGCCAGCAATTCAAATACATCGGCGAGCGCGCTCTCATCCGCAATCTGCTCAAGCGCTGTAAGCACGGCCATGCGCAGCTCACGGTCCTCATGCATGACCTTGATCAATGGTTTTACCGATGCCTTGTCCTGTGCCTTGCCCAATCTCTGCACGAATGATTTTTTGATCTCTGGCAGTAGGTGGCTGTCCAGGTGTTCACTCATAAGAGCAGTAATCCTGGGTTCAGATGGATCGCAAATCTGCAACGCTTTCATGGCGACTTCCTGCACCTTGAAATCCGGGTCATCAGCGAGTACTTCGATGATGTCCAGAAATTTTTCACCGGTTTGCTGGATCAGTTCATGCAACACGGTTGATTGCACGGTTTCATGTTTATCCAGCAGTTCTTCGAATAGCTCACGAACATTGTTTTTGTTGGCGATGATCGAGATGCCCTGGAGCGCCAGGGGCTTGAGTTTGGCATTACTCCCGAACAAGACCTTCATTAGGTGTTTGATCAGCTCCGGGTCTTTGCAATAACCAAGCAGCGCTTTGACCAGGGGTGCGTCCTCCTTGGTCATTTGCTGCATCATTCGAAAAATCATTGTGGCGGGCAGACTGGCCTTGATGCGAGTCAGCCCCCGCAGCGCTGCCTGGTGCACTGATTTTTCCTCATCACGCAGCATGAACTGCAAGGCTTCCAGTGCGGCTGGATTATTGTATTCAGCGATGAAACTGGTTGCCTGTTCTCTCAAGACCGGGTTTTTGCTTTTGGTCAGGGCAATTGCTTCTGGAAATGCTGCATCATCCGCCCTGCCGTGTACCAGCTCAAAAATCGTCGGCCACAACTCTGTCTGGGTTTTGGCAACCGCCCTGAGCAGTTTGGATGCCACGAAGTCCTTGCGGTGCGCCATGATCAGGTCACGGCTGACCCGTTTGGATAGCGGGTGCTTCAGGTATGGTAATAGTAAATGCGGATCATACGACTTGGTCCGGTTGAGCAAGGCAGTGACGTCACTCTGTACATTGGCGTCAAATTCCGGCAGAGCGCGCATTACCGCGTCGATATTGGTATTGTCCAGCAGTGTGCCAAGCAGTTGCAACGCCGTTGTATAGTGCAGCTTGGGGCCCGATTCGATGGTTTTAAGGATTTTCTCGGTGGCTTCCTTTTTGTGATCCAGTAGCTTCTCCAGTGCGGATTGGGCCTTTGGTGAGGCTAAATCCCCGGCATTGAGGATTTTATCCACTGCACCTGCAATGCCGAATTTACCGAGAAGAGCCATGTCAGTATAAGTTTATGATTGGTCGGGATTTATTCTTGGGATTTCAGAGTATTATCAAACTGTTTGGCTTATGTACAGGCTCAATTGTAAAGCATTCTTCATAACGACATAGTGCTATTGGCCTGATTTTGCCAAATGCAGATTGATATCAGGTCAGTACCGCATACAGGTCAGAAACCTGGTGGCCCTTGCGTCTGCCACGCTGTTCAAAGTGGGTTGATGGCCGGGCAAACGGGTAGTATTTACGGTCCGGGGAATCAACCAGGGTAAACCGTGGGTGCTCGGAAATCTCCTCTTGCATGTGCTCTGCATATTCCTGCCAGTCTGTCGCCATGTGCAAGTGGCCATGGCGTTTCAGGACACGCGCCGCAAGATCGAGAAAATGACTGTTGACGATACGTCTCTTGTGATGACGTTTCTTTGGCCATGGATCAGGAAAATACAGCCAGATCGCGTCAAGCGAATAGTCAGGAATATAATCTTCCAGCAGTTCAATCGCGTCACGGTCTGAAATCCGCACATTCTCGCTGCCTTGCCGATCTAACTGCTGTAATAATCGGCCAATTCCCGGACGATGGACCTCTATACCAATGAAATTGTATTCAGGGTGGCTGGCGGACTGCTCGGCCAACAGGCTGCCATTGCCAAATCCGATTTCCATTACCACGGGCTGCGTATTGCCAAACATTTGGTCCAGCCTGAGACGATCTGTGCCGGTATCAATCCTATAACGCGGTAATAGCTCGTTTATTGCTCGTTCCTGCGCCGGTGTTAGCCTGCCCTCCCGGCGAACAAAACTGCGTATAGGCTTGTGAAACGAATCTTTTAGCAAAGGGTCAGGGTCAGAAAAATGAACCATCAATCGGGGATGATGCTGAGGCATAACGCTTTCTCGGCATGCGGCCGGCGAGGAAAGCCTCTCTGCCCGCCTCGATTCCTTTCTTCATCGCGGAAGCCATCAGCACCGGATTCCTGGCTGCGGCGATGGCGGTATTCATCAACACGCCGTCACAGCCCAGCTCCATAGCAACGGCCGCATCTGATGCGGTTCCTACGCCAGCGTCGACGATGATGGGCACCGAGGCGTTATCAACGATTTCCAGAATATTATAGGGATTTCGGATGCCCAGTCCTGATCCAATCGGTGCGGCCAGCGGCATCACGGCCACACAGCCCATTTCTTCAAGGCGCTTGGCGATGATGGGATCATCGTTGGTATAGACCATGATTTCAAAGCCATCCTTGATGAGCAGCTCGGTTGCTTCAAGTGTCGCGGTAATGTCAGGAAACAGGGTTTTTTCATCACCCAGCACCTCGAGTTTGACCAGGTTGTGGCCATCGAGAAGTTCTCGTGCCAGGCGACAGGTACGCACGGCGTCCTCGGCGGTATAGCAGCCCGCAGTATTTGGCAGTATGGTGTAACGATCAGGTGGGATGGCTTCCAGCAGATTTGGCTCGTCGGCGTTTTGTCCGATGTTGCTTCTGCGGATGGCGACGGTGACAATTTCTGCACCGCTGGCTTCGGTGGCAAGCCGTGTTTCCTCGAGGTCCTTGTATTTCCCCGTACCAACCAGCAACCGTGAATGGAATTCACGTTGTCCAATTTTCAGTATTTCTGTGTTCATCAAGGCTTGCTTGTATTCGTGACTTCAAGAGAGGGGCGCAGTCTATCCCAGTTTCTCTTCAGGCCCAAACAGACGCGCTCCGGCCGGCTATCAGCCGCCGCCACTCGCGTGAACGATTTCCACCTTATCACCTTCCTGTAGCTGGCAGGTGTTGTACTGGCTACGCGGGACCACCTCGAGATTAACCTCTATGGCAATACGCTTGCCGACCAGTTTCTGCTGTTCGACCAGTGACTGTATTGTCGTATCGTTATTGCATTCGAAAGCTTCGCCGTTGAGTGTAATGTTCATCTGTGGGTACTAGCGGATTATGAGAGCGGCATTATAAGGTCCGGGCGTGGTAAATTCATGCATATCCGGCCAGTCTTAGCCCACGGTCAGGGATTTTTTCTTCTTTACCTCGTGCGGGGTATGCCAGGTAATACGAATATTCAAGCGATGGCGATTATCCTCTTCCTCAGCGGTTACTTTCAGATGTAACAGGCCATCCGGATGCATGATAGTCGAGTCATCTTCATCACTGAATGAAAGCTTGCCTTTGGCAATGCCCCAGGCTACTGCCTTGAGCATATCCTGAATAGTTTTCTGGTCTTGCAATGACTCATGTCTGAAACTGTTTTTATTGCCGCGCATCTTGCTCTCCGTGGTTAACCGAGCAGTTTTTCGGGTTCAAATACCTTGACGCAGGGATAATCGGTGCTGATACCAATTATCTGGCCCTCCGGTCTGATGATGGTAACGCCTGTGCCATAACCAGCCAGCCCTTCTTTTTTACGTGAATTACGATCCATGGTGATATCGCTCTCTATATGAATCATACCCTGACGTAACATGATGCGTTGGCCATCTGTTCG
>JBFFRZ010000217.1:0-4375 GCA_041572715.1 Gammaproteobacteria bacterium | reverse complement strand
ATACCTGAACGGCAACAAGCCCGCGGGCTCGCGCATGACCCTGTTCAGCCATTTTGATCGATACAGTACAGCGCAAGCCATGGAAGCAACAGCCAGTTACCAGCAGATTGCGGATGAATACCGGATCAGCCTGGCCCAAATGGCACTGGCTTATGTCAACACGCGCAGCTTTCTGACCAGCAACATTATCGGGGCGACTTCAATTGCCCAACTGGAAGAGGACATTGACAGCCTGGACATCAGGCTGGAAAAGAAGTGTCTACAAAAAATTGAGGCCATACATCTACGTAACAGCAACCCTTGCCCTTAATGGTCGGCTTGCATGCGATAATTCCACTAACTCCAAGGGTAATCAACATGACCATGACCAACTTTACGATGGCTCTGAAACCGATAACCCGATCAGTATTTGGGCGTATTCGTCTTCCATTTTTCGAATATATATCTCGGCTTCAGCCAGTAGACAATTAACGGCAGGAAGGTAATGGCCAGAATCACATCCAGGATCAGGGCCTGGCTGATGTAAAGGCTGATTGACCAGAGGTTTGCCAGCTGGGTATTCATCAACGGGATCATACTACCGAGCAATACTACAACCGATAATACGATGGCCGAGCCTGTCGTGTGAATGGTCTCGCTTAATGCCTGGATCCAGTTCTCTCCATTACTCTGCATTTCCTCGCGCAGGCGCGAAACCATGTAGACACCGTAGTCGATCCCCAGGCCCATCGAGATACTCAGCGCTACCTGTACATGAAACGCCAGGTTGGCAGACCACTCCCCGATCGAAGCCATGTAACCACCCAGACCATACTGCGCAAACAGGGTTATGTAGCAAATACCGACGAGGATTATGGCAATCACCCAGGAACGAAACATAATCGCGGCCATCAGGAATACAGTAACCGATGTCATTGCAGGTGCATGTAACCATTCGGCAAATGCAACATCACGGGTCGCTTCCGTCACCCCGAGAAATCCTCCGATTGCCGGTTTACCCCCAAGTGTATCTTCGGTGACAATGGTACCGATTTCCTCGCCATCATCATTCCTGATCGGGATTTCTTCCCCGCCCTCTATACCAATCCTGACCAGGCGAAACCCCGGCTGGTTTTCATGCTGCTTGATGTAATTTTGTATATCAACAATGGTCGCATGTGCCTTCACAGGATCCATGGTGTTAACAAACCCGATAATGGTGCCCTCATCCCATGTATTTGAGTTGACGAAGGAGTCCAGTTCCCCCTGTGGGGTACTGGTACTGATGATGCCGTTGTACAACTGCACGGTGTGGTCGGGATCTGGCAGATACTTTGGATCATCTTTACTGGCATAGGCATACCGGTTTTCCTGCATATGACACAGGTTGGGGATAGCAAACAAATTCATATGCTGCATGGGCTCCTGGCCCATCGGGGTATTGATCATCATGTTGATCGTTTTCACAAACTGCACATATGACACGGTATAGCCGATGTTGGGATGGGCACGTAGCCAGTCCTCAAATTCCGACAGCGCCAGCAGTACTTCCGCCTTGTTGAAAATCCCCTGCCTTGGATCTGTTTCCTCGTCATAACATTTTTCCACCCCGATCACCCGCTCACCCTCATCATTCCATGCTGCTGCACCACACAACGGTAATGTGCCGGCTCTCGATCTGACCAGTATGTTGGCGGTGATCACACCCGGCATCATCTGCGATAACTGTTCTATGTGGCTGATCGCCTCGACCGTACCATCCTCTGTTAGCAACTCACCCAGAAAGTAATGTTCCTTGAAGGCGGCACGCGGATAATTGATACCTTTCTCTACACCAGGCATGATGTCGAATTCATCCTGTATACGAGCGACCTCGGGATCACTCCGGCCAGCCTCCCCGGCCAGCATTGCGCTGACACCCCTGCTCAGTTCGGTATAGTTTGCCGACACCAGTATGATCACGGCCACCATGCCAACCGGCACCCACTTGAAGGGGCCCATCAAAAAGTCCGCTGTTTTATAACCCAGTTTCTTCTCCCAGCCCCGATCGTAATCCCCCTTCTTCAGCTTTGGTGGAAAGATCATCATCAGCAATGGAATGAGGGAAGTAGTCGTCAGTATCAATGTGGACATGCCAAAAATACCGAAGTAGGCATAGGCCTTGTAAAAAGAGATATCGACGAATGAGATGGCAAAAAAACCGTGCAGGTCAGTACCGATCGAGAGCGCAGCCGGGACGATGGTATGCTCGATCGCCTTTTCCGCGGCTTTGGTCGAATCACCATCGCTGTTCGATAGCTCCAGTATGAAACGCCGGGTCACCTGCATGGAGTGCCCGATACCTATGGCTAGCAACAACATCGGCGTCAACACCATCATGGTCGTCAGCTTGAACTGGGTAAGCCCCATCAGACCCAGTGTCATAACGATCGTCATTGCCACACCGAGCAGTGATATTACTGCCGTACGCCAGCACTTGAACTCATACCACAGCACCAGCAAAACGATCAGCAGCGATATACCGAACAACCAGGAATTTTTATCGATCTCCTCGACCATGGTCGTGAGAAAGTAAGGCTCGCCGGAAACCAGGAAATCCACCCGGTCGCCGTACGCTGCCTGGTACTTCTCCATCAGAGCATCCGCCTGTTTGATCCACTTCAGCGGTTCGTTTTTCAGTTTGTTACTGAAATCCCCAACGATGAAGGTGCCCTTTGCGACACAGTTACTGTGCACATGTGCAATGGACCGGTTGGTAATCTGGCCGTTCTCATCCAGCATGTCGCACTTGTTACCCTGCGCATCCTCGTAATAGGTCAGCAGGTTTTCCATAACCGGGTGCTTTTCCAAACCTTCTTTCAGGTAAGCAATCTGTTCACGGATGACCATCGGATCCTGTGAAAAACCATTGGCAGGAATCAGGCGTTTGAAGTCCAGACTGCCTTCGGCAGACAACCCCATATAACGCAGTTTCGAAGAGGGCAAGCCAACAAAATTCTCCGCGTTAGCATACTGCAGGCGGGTCGCGTCCTGGTAAAAGTCGTAGAGCATACGGACAAACCAGTCCTGGTATATGTCCCCCTCACCAACCGTCATACCCCACACCATCAGGTTGCCCATGCCGTTATGGCGTTCGCTATAGAGATTGGTGGCGATATACCGGTTCGATAAAGGCAGCAGCGAATCCGGGTCGTTACGAAGGTTGACCTTGTCGATGTAAAAAGCGGAATAAATAGTGGCCGCGAACAGGCCGATGATAAAAAACCACCTATTTCTCAGAACAAATGCTGCATAACGTTGTGCGAGTGTCTTTTTAACCATCACGACCAGTCAGCCAGACGCTCACTGTTTACCCCCGTTCCTCAGGGTTTCCTCAGACCAGAAATCGTCCGGGATATCAACATTCAGTTTTACCGTGCTACGAGGAACATAGACCATGCTATCCACGCCGGTATCATGAGTAACTGCATAGATATACCGGGGATAATTAATCCGTGGATCAGGCATATTCAGTGACTGCCAGTCAACGGTAATGGTTTTTATTTTTTTGTCATTCTTGAAATAGGTGGTTCGGTACATGGCGAAGGTACGCTTGTCGATTTCACTGATGTGATAGTCATACCACCAGTCCTTGAACTTGGTCGTGCTTTTCACTCGGTAAACCGGCTTGCCCTTGTGTTCACACTGGGCTTCCGGCAGATCCTTGGTGTGCCGCGTCATTTCGGATTCATCCAGTTCCATGACCAGCAGGCAATCCGGAAAGGTGTCCTCACCCAGCAGTTCATGGTTTTCATGTTCCGGTTTGCGCAACACCAGCTCACCATAAGTGAAGTTGGATCCCACCCAGTAGTCTTCATGCGCCGGTTCATTCAGGCGACGAATCTTTCTCAACGCCGGTAACCACAAGGCAATGCTGGCGCTACGATTCTTGTCGGTGTAGCTCGTAAACAGCACGCCCGTGCCCTTCACCTTGCCTGACTTCATGATCGCCATCTGTAACGATTCAATCTCGGGGTTTGCAGGATTATTGTTCATGAAGGTTTCAAACGTATTCACACTCGGTTTTCTGCCTGGGCCCCGCTTATCCAGCGGCGCCCGGTTAATCAGCAGTGCGATATCACGTTTGTTACGCTGGCTGAGCGCGTTATTGATCAAACCGCCATGTGCTGATTCATATACCTGCCTGACAATCTGGTCCACGGTTAGCGGCCCCGTTGGGTAGGGTAAGGCATCTTTTCTTAATTCGACCTTGCTAGCGGTATCTGCATTGACAGAAACGCCCGCTCCTGCCGCGGCAGGTGTGGGCCATTCGCGCCCGGCTGGAGCTCGCAGACAACCTGCGCGACCTATCACTGTTCAACCTCGCCATCGACAGCAAGCTTCGCGGCTGTGATTT
>JBFFRZ010000216.1:0-4423 GCA_041572715.1 Gammaproteobacteria bacterium | reverse complement strand
GCACATTCAGCCAGGAAGTCTCGAGGAACAGTGGGATGTCGAAGGTCTTGAAGCTGGAATATTCGAGTTGTTTGGCATGAATATTTCGGTCAGGCAAATGCTTGAATCCGATGACACACTATATGAGGAAACACTATTTGACGCACTAGCGGAAGAAACTTCAGCAATGTATGCCCAGAAGCGCAAGGCATTGGGTGAAGAGCTGATTTCATCCATTGAGAAAGATGTCATGTTGAGCGTACTGGATTCAAACTGGAAAGATCATTTAGCTGCAATGGATTACCTCAGGCAAGGTATTGGCTTGCGGGGGTATGCGCAGAAGAACCCGAAGCAGGAATACAAGCGCGAAGCATTTGAGATGTTTTCCGAGATGCTGGATAGCATCAAGCGCGACGTTATCGTTATTCTGGCGAGGCTGGACGTTGATCAGATACTGAATCCTGCTCCGCCCCCTATGGAAACCCCAACAGTGAAAGTCAGGCGTAATGACCCCTGTCCATGTGGTTCAGGTAAGAAATACAAGCATTGCCACGGCAGGCAGGCATAGTCGCAATACTCTTGAACTTATATATGGCAGGTTTTTAGCTGGAATTTAACGCTTTTACTGGTTTGACTGGTTTTTTCGTTAATCCCGCTAAACTCCATGAAGCGAATGAAAACACGGTGCCGGCCACCGCTGATCTCCGGAAATATGTGTTCATTGCCAGTTAACCTTATGATGATCAGTTCGCTGTCGTTGCTCGCGTTAAGCTGAAATACGCCATTAATAGCTGTTTCAGCGGTTGCGGTGGCGGAGTTCCGAATGAGGTCCAGCAATAAGGATACCGTCTTGGTTATCGGCGCCAGCCCGGACAGCACATTCATTATCTCGGACTTACAGCGATTGGTATCCAGGCTTAGCCAGAATTGGTAACCCGGCAGGTCAAACTCAAACTGCCCTCCAGGTATCGACTGCCTCTGCTTGGCCGCATCAATCAGGTAAGGCAGTGGCTTGGAATAACTATTGGTTGGGATCGCCTTTAGTTCCTTTAATGCATTCTGCAGGTTTGCGAGGGTTTCTTTAAGTGCAAGCTGGTCGATTTCCGGAAAACTTTTCAGCCGATTCAGTCGCGATGCGCGTTTTTCCACCTCCTTGATCAACTCGTTTTTAAGCTCGGCCCTGGATATCAGTGTATAGAGTTCCAGCATTCTCATGACGAGGTTGCGGATTTCTTCTTCGGTAGAAATGCTTACGACAGACTCATCAAAAAACCGGCCCAGCCGGTCGATCTTGAGCGCGGTCCTTATAAATTCAGTCAGCGGAAATTCGTATGAATGAGGATTAGACATGGTTTAGATGTATTGATTATGCAGCAGGTCCAAACAGGTATGCAATGCGTCGAGATCCTGAGTATTAAGCACTATATCATCTGTAGCGAAAAACTTTTCATTGTCTTGCAGCTGGCTATCCAGCATAGATTCGGCGATATCTTGCGTGATGTTATTTCGGCTGCAGAGTCTGGTCAGTAGAATTTCACGTGATGCCGTAACCAGAATTACCCGGTCTACCCGGGATTCAAGGTGCGCCTCGAACAACAGCGGAATTTCGATAATACAATACCGGTTCTCTGGCAACAGGGCTAGCTGTATGTTGATATTCTCCATAATAACGGGATGCAAGAGTTCCTCCAGCTTTTGACGATGCTGTTTCGAAGAAAAAGTAATATCCCGCAGGCGTGATTTATCCAGGCTTCCATCTGTATGGGTTACGTTGGTCTGGAGTATCTTTTCAATAGTAGGGGGCAGAAACTGACACTGCTGCAAAAGCTCAGTATTTATCTTGTCTGCGCAGATGGTACCAATCCCCCTGGACTGAAAGTAGCTGACAGCGGCACTTTTTCCACCGCCTGCATTTCCTGTTATGCCGATAATTTTCATGGACGAAGGCAGATTCTCAAACACAAAGGATAGTTTAGTGCATTCCACTTTAGCGCACTATAGTTAAGGTTAAATCGTAGACAAATACCAGTGTGCTAGCTCTTGGCCCCAGATGAGAGTGATCCATCCACCTGCAGCCAGGTAAGGCCCGAATGGGATTGAGGCCATTTCACGTTGTTCGCGTTTGGCCTTGATGAGCAGTGCTATACCAACCAGGGTGCCAGTAAGCGATGAAATCAGGATGACTGATAATAATTGCTGCCAGCCAACCCATGCGCCTATGGCGGCCAATAGCTTGAAGTCACCATGTCCCATGCCTTCCTTGCCGGTGAGCAGCTTGAAAATAATGTACACGCTCCATAGCGACATATAACCGACGATCACACCCAGAATACTGCTATTGATATCCAGGCCAGCACCGGTGAGTGAGTAGACGATTCCCGACCAGAGCAGCAGATAGGTGATGTCGTCGGGTAATAATTTATGCCGAATATCAATAAAAACAAGCGGGATCAACAGGAAGGTAAATAGTATGGCAAACAGTGTCTGTAAGGTGGCGCCATACAGTGTGAATAAGAAATAAGCTAATGCCGCACAAGCCAGTTCGACCATCAGGTAGCGAGGGCTGATTCTGGCGCCACAGTTGGGACATTTTGCTTTTAACCACAGGTAGCTGACGAGTGGTAGATTGTGCAGTGGATGTATTGGTTTTGAGCAGCTCGGGCAGGCCGAGTTTGGTCTGGCCAGTGTAATCTCACCTTCCGGGAGTTCCTTTACAAAGGGGTCCTTGTGGAGTTCAGTGCACTGATGTAACCACTCCTTGTACATCATGATGGGTAAACGATGGATGACCACGTTCAGGAAGCTGCCGATACAGGCTCCAAAGATAAAAACTGATATTGCACTTACAAGCGGATATTGTTGAACGAAATGATATATGTCCATTACCTGAATGGTCTGGCAGGCAGAGCCGGTTCAATCAAAAATCAGAACAAACTGAGTAGATTAGACAACGGATCCCAGCTTGAAGATAGGCAGGTACATCGCGATAACCAGGCCACCGATGACAACACCCAGAAAAGCCATGATCAAGGGTTCAAGCATGGCAGTCAGGCCATCAACTGCATTGTTGACTTCTTCCTCGTAGAATTCAGCGACTTTGCCTAGCATGCCATCAAGCTGTCCGGATTCTTCGCCGATGGAGACCATCTGAATCACCATGTTAGGGAATAGGTCACTACCATGGGTACGCATCGAAGTTTGCAGCTGGGTACCGGCCGCGATGTCATCCTTCATGAACAAGGTGGCTTCTTCGTAAATGATATTACCGGAAGCGCCAGCCACTGAGTCCATGGCCTCTACCAGCGGTACGCCGGCGGCAAACATGGTCGCCATCGTGCTCGACCACCTGGCAATGGTACCCTTGACCAGGATATTTCCAATTACCGGAAGTTTCAGTTTCAGGCGGTCCATGCCTTTGCGAAACGCGGGAAATTTCTTGTTCGCCCAGACCATAGCACCAATGACGCCGCCCATCACGAGTGCTATAAAGAACCACCAGGCCTGCATGAATTCGGACATGGCGATGACAAACAGGGTGAAGGCTGGTAGTTCAGCACCAAAGCTGGCAAATACTTCCTTGAACTGGGGCACGACGAAAATCAGCAGGATAGAGCTTACAATACCTGCAACGACCAGAACGGCAATGGGATAGCCCATTGCGCTTTTGATCTTCTTTTTCAAGGCCTCGGATTTTTCCTTGTAGGTTGCTACCTTGTCCAGCAGGGTCTCCAGCGCACCCGACTGTTCACCGGCGCGAACCAGCTGTACAAACAGGTTATCGAACTGCATCGGGTGTTTTTCCATCGCGTCTGCAAGGTTGATGCCGCCTTCTACGTCGGCCTTGAGTGCCAGGATCAAATCCTGCATGTTGGGGTTATCATGGCCGCGGCCGGTGATCTCAAACGACTGGATCATGGGCACGCCGGCCCGCATCATGGTGGTCAGCTGTCGTGCGAATGCAGCTATGTCACCGGCGGTAATTGGCTTGCCTCTTTTGCGGGCCCTCTTCTGCTTCAGTTTGCTCGGTGTGATGTTTTGCTTGCGTAACTGTGCCTTGGCGATGGCTTCGGATACGGCCATGAGTTCGCCACGTACCAGACGTCCACCTTTGTCTTTCCCCTCATATGCAAACAGGATGTCTTTGCTTTCTTTAGCCATGTGGTAATCCTTGCTTTTCGGATTTATTCAACGGTGACTCGATTAATCTCTTCCAGGCTGGTCACGCCTTGCATGACCTTGACCAGACCGGATCGCCTGATGTCTGGAATCCCTTCTTTCCTGGCCTGATCACCTAGCTCATAGGCGTTTTTGCCTTCCATAATCAGACGGCCCATTTCTTCAGAAACAGGCATGACCTGGTAGATACCCACGCGGCCCTTGTAGCCACTGGGTACCTCATCGGAACTCCCGGGGCCATAGAGCTTGAAATTCGGATCAGCCACAT
>JBFFRZ010000215.1:0-4464 GCA_041572715.1 Gammaproteobacteria bacterium | reverse complement strand
TTATCACCGAGACCATCACAATATTTTTTCACGTCGCTATCACAACCATTAACCGAAGCAGATATGACAATCTCTTTTGGAAACTTTTCGGCGAGTTTTTTCCCGCCTTGCTCAGCCTGGACAACAGGCGCAAATAGTGTTGCCAGCACGAATAACAGAGCAGCTTTTTTCAACAAACCTGACATCAAATCTTCTCCTGAATATATGCATCACACGCTTGTCAGCAGTCACTACTGAGGCGCCTCATCAACTCACGGCCTGGCCAGGGATACTGCTTTGGCTGCGGCTTTGCGAGCAGTTTTAACCGGGGCAGTTTATCGCAATTTCGAGCTAAATTACCTATCTTTTGGCACGATGGTCCTGACCATAACGTAACTCTGTATTTCCCGCAGTTCACTCGTATTTTATAGCCATTAAAGTCAGGTATACTACCCGATGTAGCAATATCCCTGACTTGACGCAGACAGAGTTATCCCATGTCGAATGACCGCTTCCACATCCAGTATAAATAGCAAAATATAGAAAACCGGATGTTTCAGGCATTAATCACTCACATACGGACGCTCCTGGTACTGGTGGGTATTATGCTAGCCAGCGGCTGTACGGTACTAGGGCCTGACTACCAGGAACCCAAAGTGGCGTGGCTTGAAGACTGGCGAACAACGGCCATTCCCACAACCACTGATACCGAGAAAGAGCAAGCGGTGGCATTAAAGCTCTGGTGGAAGCTGTTTAATGACCCGGTTTTAAACCAATTCATCGAGGCCGTTAACCAAAACAACCTACCGCTGCGCATTGCAGGCTTGCGTATTCTGGAGAGTCGCGCTGTTCTGGGTATTGCAGGCAGCAGTCTCTATCCTCAGCTTCAACAGGCCACGGGTGCTCTGGCCTATGTTAATAACAGCCAGCACGGCGGCACCTCCCTTGACAGAAGCCAGAGCTTTACCAATTATCAACTGGGTTTCAACCTGTCCTGGGAGATCGATTTCTGGGGAAAGTTCAAACGCGGAATCGAATCCGCCGATGCAGCATTTTTCGCATCCATTGAGAACCAGCACGATCTACAGGTATTGCTCAACGCACAGTTGACGGACCTGTATTTCGCCTATCGGACGACCCAGGCACGTATTACCATTGCCCGTGATAATGCAGAGCTGCAAAAACGCAGTTATGAAATCACCGAGCAGCTTTATACACAAGGTCAGCAATCTGAGCTTGATCTGCAACAGGCGAGGACGCAGTACCTGGCAACCCTGTCGACCATTCCGGAACTGGAATCCACGCTGATCAGGGCTCGAAATGCGATCGCTGTACTGCTTGGGCGCCCGCCGGGCGAATTATCTGAACTCGTGGAAGATGGCTATCAATTGCCCACGGTCGGAGCCGATAATATCAAGCAGATTCCCGCGAGACTGCTCATTCGCCGCCCGGATATCCGGGCAGCAGCCTGGCAGGTTGCCGCCCAGTCCGCGCAGATTGGCATCGCCGAGGCAGATTTTTATCCCGCCATCTCTTTACTGGGCTCCATCGGGTTGACCGGACAGAATCAGTCCAGCAGCCCGGATATATTCAATCTGACCCTGGGCCCTTCTTTAAGATGGAATATATTTGATCACGGTCGCATACAAAACAATGTACGGGTGCAGGATGCACGGCTTCAGCAACTGATCGAAAATTTTCAGGAAACCGTCCTGCAGGCAGCCCGTCAGGTCGACGATGCAACCATTACGGTCGTGAAGACTGCAGAGACTGACAAACTCGTGACAGAATCCGTCGCGGCAGCGAGGCGCTCGCTTGATATTGCCAATGTTCGATATAGTGAAGGATACGCGGACTTTCAGCGCGTCATCGATGCACAACGTGCATATTTCACACAAACGGAGCGCCAGATCATCAATCATAGTGCGCACATCAGCGCCGTTATCAGTCTCTACAAAAGCCTGGGCGGCGGATGGGAAACCGCGTCTATCGACACACTGATCCCGGATGAAACAATGAAAACCATGCAACAACGCACCGACTGGGGCGACCTGCTTACCGCGCCCATAGATACCAATCCCGTACCCGTGAATGAGGCATCATCAGATGAATGATTCTGAACCCAAACCAGATTCGGCAAACGATGCAACAGACGACACTCGAGCAGAAAAGTCTGTAAAAAAAGGCATGATCATAGTCGTCGCCATAATCCTGATCAGCCTGGTGTGGTACCTCGCGGCCGATCGCTTTACCCCCTACACGCAACAGGCCCGTGTTCAGGGCTACGTTATCGGTGTAGCGCCAAAAGTTGCCGGGCTGGTCACGAAAGTCTGGGTAAAAAACAATGAAAAAGTAGAAGTAGATCAACCGTTATTTGATATAGACCGTAACTCCTATGAAATTGCACTGAGACGCGCAGAATCAGATCTGCAGAATGCGCAAAGCCAGGTTGATGCCAGTACCGCGGGCATCGAATCGGCACGCGCCCAGTTACGGGCTGCGATTGCTGGTGAAACCAGGGCCCGGCAGGATGCAGAACGACTCGAACGATTGCACAAACAGGATCCGGGCGCTATTTCGGTGCGGCGTCTGGAACAGTCGGTAGCAAGCTATAAACAGGCGCAGGCGAAAGTCGGCGTAGCCGAGGCGGAGGTGCAGCGTGCTATCGACTCGAAAGGCGGCAGCGATGATGATAATGCCAAGCTGAAAGCCGCGTTGAGTGCCGTAGCAAAAGCCAAACTGGACCTGGACAATACCGACGTCAGGGCATCCACCCGTGGCATCATCACCGATCTTCGTGCCGAAGTGGGGCAATATGCAGGCACTGGTTCGCCCGTGCTTACCCTGATCGCCATCGATGATGTCTGGATCAGCGCCGAGTTTACGGAAAACAACCTGGGACACATTAAAGCCGGTGGGCCGGTAGAAATTGTTCTTGATGCCCTTCCGGGCCGGGTCTTTTCAGGAACAATCAGAAGTATCGGCATCGGTGTCAATGCGGGCCAGGTTCCACCAGCAGGCAGTCTGCCCACTATTGAGAATAATCGTGACTGGCTCAGACAGTCACAACGATTTCCGGTGATCATCTCCCTGAATCCCGCAGACCGTGAGACGCTATTGAAACAAGTGCGTGTTGGCGGTCAGGCGGAGGTCATCGCCTATACCGAGGGGCATGGCCTGCTGAATTTTCTGGGCAGACTCTACATTCGTTTCATGAGCTGGTTTTCCTATGCCTATTAAACGGGATCTTTTGGGCTAGATCACGACCGGGTTAAAGCATGCATATACAGGCCAGACGGGTTTTTCGCTTAAGCATTACAACTGCATTAAGTCTTGTGATTGCCTATGCCCTGAAAATGCCATTACCGTTTATTGCGCCACTGCTAACTGTGGTACTGTGCGCTGCACCCTCACCCCCAATCGGTCTGAAGGGGCTTTTTGGACTGGTGCTTATTATCTTGCTTACCATGGGTATCGGCCTGGTACTCATCCCGATGTTCCTGCACTATCAATTCACAGCATTCCTGGCTGTTGCGCTCGGTATTTACCTGAGTTTTTACCTGACAGTTAATGCCGGGAAGGCAATTCTCGGGATCTTCCTTACCATTGGTATCACCCTGATTCCGGCTGCTGGCACCGTGCAGTTTGCGTTAGCAACGCTGGTGATCGAGGCACTGGTAACTGGTGTGATTCTGGCCGTGGTCAGCCAGTGGCTCGTCTACCCGTGGTTTCCAGAAGATACAGCACCCCCTGAAAAACCCGCAGTCAATAAAAGTGAGTGTAACTGGATCGCAATACGCGGAACGATCATCATCCTGCCCGTATTTTTTCTGATACTGATCAACCCGACCATGTACCTGCCGCTGATGATGAAGAGCGTCACCATCGCGCAGCAAAGCTCACTGGTGGATGTAAGAAGTGCCGGTCGGGAATTACTCGGTTCTACCCTGCTTGCAGGCGTCTTCGCGATTCTGCTTTGGATGGCACTGGGTATCTTTACCCATCTGTGGATGTATTTTCTGCTGATATTGCTTTTCGGTATTTTCTTTGCGAGCAAGATTTACCAGGTGTTTCCCACACGTTTTCCGGCATCATTCTGGACTAATGTGGCCGTCACAGCACTCATATTGCTCGGCCCTGCGGTAGAGGACACCAGTTCCGGCAAAGATGTTTATGCCGCGTTTTTTGTCCGCATGAGTCTGTTTATATTTGTTGCGATGTATGCCGTAATCACTGTGAGAGCGCTGGAGCTACTTAGAAGCAAACTTCGTAAGCAAAATACGACTGATCATTTGTCTGTAGAAACGGGCTAATGCAGCGCACGACCGCAACCATAGAGCGATTGTTCGCCTGTGGTAACGATAACCGTACTTTCAAACTGCTCACCGCTCATACTGTCTCGACAGGGTTTACCGATAACCTTTAACCTGATCTGGCCGGCATCCCACACCGTGGTTCTTGCCGCTGCATCGACCTGCGGTACAG
>JBFFRZ010000214.1:0-4466 GCA_041572715.1 Gammaproteobacteria bacterium | reverse complement strand
CCTGATGTACGTGAAACAGTATCCTTGATAACGGCCAGTATACTGGTAGCAATAGTCTATTTCATATATCAAGAGTCCCGAAACGGTGTTTCCGCTACCCTTGTTTTGGCGGAGCCAATACCCGGTATTCCGATCGCCTTTTCCGTTGAGCCGCTTGGTATGCTGTTTGCCATTATTGCCAGTGTCTTATGGCTGGTAACCAGTATCTACGCTATCGGCTATATGCGTGGCCACCATGAGCAGAACCAGACGCGTTTCTTTGCTACCTTTGCAATAGCCATTGCGGGAACAATGGGAATTATTTTTGCGAACAATCTGTTCACCCTGTTCCTGTTTTACGAGTTTCTGACTATCTCAACCTATCCACTGGTCACGCACTCTGGCACCGAAAAGGCACGGCGTAGTGGGCGAGTGTATCTCGGCATCCTGATGGTGACCTCAATCGGTCTGATGTTGCCGGCGATGATCGTAATCTGGACGCAGGTCGGCACGCTTGATTTTGTCCGTGGCGGGATCATTGCAGACAGGATCGACCCGGCCTGGGTAACCCCGCTTTACCTGTTATTCATTTTTGGTATCGGTAAAGCTGCTGTGATGCCTTTACACCGGTGGCTGCCGGCAGCGATGGTGGCACCGACGCCGGTGAGTGCCTTACTGCATGCGGTTGCCGTTGTGAAGGCCGGTGTATTCAGTATTCTCAAGGTTACGGTTTATATCTTTGGCCCAGATACCATTGCCGGTTCACAGGCCCACGAATTAATTATATGGATTCCAGCCACCACGATTCTGCTGGCGTCGCTTATAGCCATGACGCGGGATAATCTCAAGGAGCGACTCGCCTATTCCACCGTGAGCCAGCTCAGCTACATTGTGTTGGCAGCCATGTTGGCCAACCAGATGGGTTTGCTTGCCGGGTCTTTGCATATTGCCATGCATGCCTTTGCCAAGATAACGCTGTTTTTTGCGGCAGGGGCCATTCTGGTAGTAACCCATAAAACCGAGGTATCGCAGCTAAATGGCCTGGGCCACCAGATGCCATTTACCTTCATATTTTTTGCCATTGCTGCGGCCAGCATTGTCGGCCTGCCCCCAATGGGTGGCATGTGGAGCAAATGGTATCTCGCCCTGGGTACGGTAGAAGCCCAGCAATGGTTATTGCTGGCAGTACTCATGTTGAGTTCCCTGTTGAATATCATTTACCTGCTGGCTATTCCAGTGCGGGCATTTTTCCGCCAATCGGATGAGGCCGTTGCTAATGATATAAAAGAGGCACCATTAACCTGCCTGATTGGTATGCTTGTGCCTGCACTGATGTGTATTTACCTGTTTTTCAATCCAGAGCCATTTTATTCGCTGGCGCAATCGCTAGCGAACCAGGAGTGACCCGTGGAAAAACCAAAACCGGATGAGAAAGTTTATTTTCTGGACAAGCCTGAAAATGTAGAGCGCCTACTGAGGGTGTTTTACGTAATCTGCGGTTTATTATTCGCGGCAGATTTCATAGTCCACAGACACATATCACATGGCTGGGAACAACTACCTGCCTTTTATGCCTTTTATGGTTTTATTGCCTGTGTGTTATTGGTGCTGATTGCAAAGTTAATACGCAAGATATCGATTCGTAAGGAAAATTACTACGATGTGGATGAGTGAACTGCCTCCATTCGTTCCCTTCTTCCTGGCCGCGCTACTGGCCCTGGTAACACGCGGGACACTGCGAGTAGTAATGATGTTGGCTGCCCCGTTACTGAGCGGTCTGCACTTGTGGTTTGACGTGCCCGTAGGCATTTTGCTGAGCGTATCACTGCTGGAGTTTGACCTGATATTGATGCGCACCGATCGGCTGAGCCTGTTGTTCGGTTATATCTTTCACATTGCGGCCCTTATCCTGGTTATATACTCGTTACACTTGCGAGATACGATGCAACATGTGGCAGGATTAGTGTATGCGGGCAGCGCGCTGGGGGCTGTATTTGCAGGCGATCTGATTACTCTGTTTATCTTCTGGGAACTGTTGGTCATCAGTTCTGTTTTCCTGGTTTGGGCGCGACGTGATATCCATGCGTTTAGGGCAGGTATTCGCTACCTGGTTTTCCAGGTAGGCTCCGGTGTGTTGTTGCTGGCCGGCACACTGGTGCATTACCGCTACACGGGCTCGCTAGCCTTCGATTTTATTGGCCTTGATAACCCTGGCGGCTGGCTGATCCTGCTTGCCTTTGGTATCAAGTGCGCCTTCCCATTCCTGCATAACTGGCTCACCGATGCCTACCCGGCATCTACACCTACCGGTGCTGCCGTGCTATCTGTATTTACCACAAAGGTGGCTGTATATACGCTGGCGAGAGGCTTTCCAGGCACTGATCTGCTGATATATATCGGTGCGGTCATGGCCTGCTTCCCGATATTCTACGCGGTTATCGAAAATGACTTGCGACGGGTTCTGAGTTATAGCCTGATCAACCAGCTTGGTTTCATGGTATGTGGTATCGGCATTGGCACCGCGCTGGCATTGAATGGTGCGGTTGCTCATGCCTTTTCGCATATACTCTACAAATCACTGCTGTTCATGTCGATGGGTGCTGTGCTTTATCGAGTCGGCAATATCAATGCATCTGACCTCGGCGGGCTTTACAAGAGCATGCCAAAGACAGCGGTGTTATGTATTGTTGGTGCAGCTTCAATTTCGGCATTCCCTTTGTTCAGCGGTTTCATCAGTAAATCCCTGGTGATGAGTGCCCTGTTGGAAGAAGGCCACAATATTGTCTGGTTGATGTTGCTGTTCGCGTCCGCAGGTGTTTTTCATCATGCAGGTATAAAAATTCCATATTTTGCTTTCTTTGCGCATGATTCGGGAATCCGCACCGAGGAGGCGCCGCGCAATATGCTTGTGGCCATGTCTCTGGCTGCGGCGCTGTGCATACTGATCGGTATACAGCCACAGTATCTCTACGCACTATTGCCATGGGAAGTGAACTACTGGCCCTATGATACAGCTCATGTCCTGGCACAGTTGCAGTTGCTCTTTTATTCGGCTCTGGCCTTTGTCTGGTTGAATAAACGTGGTATTTATCCGCCGGAGTTGCACGCAATCAATATTGATGCCGAATGGTTGTATCGAAAAGCATTGCCGTCGGTGGCATCTGCTACCCGAAATCTTTCATCGCGTTTGTTATCCATGGGCGGTACTGTTTTTGGGAAAATACTGACTTTTCTTCCCGGTCAATCCAGTCATAATAACTGGCTGACATCTCGTTTGGCGGAAAGACTGCTTATTTCGCTTGTGGTGTTCATCGTTGCCGGGTATTTGATAGGCTGATTACTGGCATTAGTCAGATGTATGCTCTACCTTGTAATTATGTGGTGATGGTTTTGTTTCAAGAGTCTGAATGATGAAGTTTGGTATTCCCTTCAAGCGCGGTCCGGTGACAGACCTGATTTATCGCCAGTTATCGATAGTATTCCTGCTTTCTATCCTGTTGATCGTATTTGGATTTGCCTTATCGGTTAATGGTCTGAACCAGATCAATTCGCAGACCCGGCAAATAATCGAGGTAAACAACCAGAAACTACAGCTCGCCAGGGTCATGCTGGAGGCGTTGCAGATGAGGCGTTATTCGCTTTTTATTTATGCACATCTGAATGATGACTTTGCGCGCCATGAGGTGTGGGAGAGCTTCAATCAGGCAGCCTCAGACTACCTGATTGCCAGGTCATCCCTGCTCGAGCAGGAGCTGTCTGTCGAGGAGCGCGATGAATTGAAGAAACTCGACCAGCTGACTGCAGGCGCGCAGCCGATGCAATTGTCGGTTGTATACCTGGTCGAGCAGAGTGAGATAGAGCAGGCACGCAGATACCTGATGGAAAAGGCCCGCCTCGCGCAGGAGCAGGTCATTCAGCAAATCACAAAAATAGTTGAGATACAGAAACGAAATAACCGCGCCGCAAAGGTCAGGTCTGATGAGATTTATCTCAGAACAGTCTGGGAAATCATACCGATCGGTATTGTCGTTATTCTGTCCGGTATATTGCTGGCATACGGGATGTCCAGGTCGATAGCCAGCAAGTCAGGGGAAATAGAACATCAGCAGAGAAAATTCAAGGCCCTGTTTGAAGCAAGTCATGATGCTGTCTTTCTTATTAATGGCTGGCAGATTACAGAATACAATGAAGCCGCCGAACGTTTGTTTCAGATCAGGACAGTAAGGCAGGATCAGCTGAATCTGAGGAAGGTGTTGCCGGAGAAACAAAAAAATGGAGAGGATACTGCGGCTATTATTTTCGACGCTGTAGACAAGGCAATAAGACGCAGGGAATACCAGAAGCTGGAAGCCATGCTGAGTAGTATTGATGGCAAGCAGTTTTATTCAGAAATCCATATCAGTGTGATTGAACTGGATGGGCAGAAGATCGTGCAAATGGTGGTGCGCGATATCCCCGAGGCCGGGGAAACGCATTCCAGGGTAGCT
>JBFFRZ010000213.1:0-4505 GCA_041572715.1 Gammaproteobacteria bacterium | reverse complement strand
GTTCAACCGGACGATAGCATTGATACTAACACCCTGATGTTCCTGACCGGCACCACCTGGTCGAGTAAACGCTGGCCGCAGGCGTTCTGGTCGGGTCTCGCGCAGCTGGCAATAGATGCCGGCTACCGGGTGTTGCTGCCCGCGGGTAATGATGAAGAAGTGCAGCAGGCAAACCAACTGGCTGCCGGACATGATGTGATCGAGGTGCTCGCGGGTAAAAAGCTGTCGCAAATCGCTGCGATCATTAAGGCAGTCAGGGCAGTGGTCTCGGTTGATACCGGTCTTGCCCACCTGGCGGCTGCGTTGGACGTTCCGACGATTGCTTTATATGGACCCACCGATGCGCATTTGACGGGCATTCTCGGTAACCGGCAACAGTCACTGCAGGCCGATATTGATTGTTCACCCTGCCTGCAACGGGTTTGTCCCAGGGTGGACGCCGATCAACCACCACCGTGTACCGATACACTGAATACCGGTACGGTCTGGAACACATTGCAGGCGGTCCTATGAAACTCGGGTTCTGCCTGTTCAAGTATTTTCCCTACGGGGGGCTGCAAAAAGATTTTCTGGATATCGCCACCCGGTGTTTGGATGACGGTCATGAGATCTTTGTCTACACGCTGGACTGGCAAGGTGAACAGCCAGCCCGTTTCAACATCCGGCTTATTCAGAGCAGGGCATTATTCAACCATCACAAGTACGAGCAGTACTACGAGAAGATGCTGTCGCTTAGCCAGGAAGACGCGCTGGATTGCCTGGTCGGTTTTAATAAGATGCCGGGGCTGGACGTCTATTTTGCCTCTGACCCGAGTTACCGGGCGAAGCAGCATGATTTTCTCAGCCGCTTCAGCGCACGCTATCGCCATTTCATGCGGTTTGAAGAAGCGGTTTGCGGTCCCTCCAGTCAGACGCATGTGCTGACCCTGGCGCCGGCACAGCAGCAGGAATACCAGCAGGCCTGGCAGATGGATGAGAGCCGGTTTACGTTGTTGCCGCCGGGCATATCGCGCGATGCCATGGCCGATGAACATGCGTCGGCTTACCGGCAGCAGATTCGTGAAGAACTGGGTATGAAACAAGATGAATTTTTGCTGCTGATGATCGGTTCCGGTTTTCGTACCAAGGGGCTCGATCGTGCGTTGGCTGCCCTTGCGGCCTTACCCGATGCGCTCAAGAATAAAACACGCCTGGTGGCAATCGGTCAGGACAAGCCGGTCAGTTTCGTTAAAATGGCAAACGATATGGGTTTAGGCGAGCAGGTTACGATCATGCGGGGCAGGGGCGACATTGCAAAGGTGATGCAGGCGGGCGATTGCCTGATTCATCCGGCTTATCGCGAAGTGGCCGGCAAGGTGATTCTGGAGGCCGTAGTGAGTGGCTTGCCGGTCCTGGTCACTGATGTGTGCGGCTATGCGCCGCATGTCAGGCAGGCCGATGCAGGTTACGTGTTTGATTCTCCTTTCGATCAGCAGACATTCAATGCCAGGCTGTCAGAAGTGTTGCAGGATGATGCGCTGCGCGCCCGATGGCGCGAGAACGGTATCCGTTACGGCAGGGAACAGGATCTGTATGGTATGGCGGATACGGCGGCGCAATTGATCCAGCAGCGCTGCCGTAACAAGGTCAGGGCCAGCTAATGTCGGAAATCTGGATCGATCCGGATTACCGGCGCCTGTTTAATCCCAAAACCATTTTTGAGGATGCGCAGAACATGCAGGGCGAGGTGTTCCGCGTGGGTAAGGGGCGCGTGACCCTCCGATTCCAGAAGAAGAAGCGCAATTTTTTTCTCAAGCGTCATTCAGGCGTTGGCTGGGGCGAGATCTTCAAGGACCTGGTGCAGGGACGTCTGCCAATTCTCGGTGCCTGCAATGAGTGGCATGCGCTCGAGCGGTTGCAGATTCTGAACATATCAACCCTGAAGCCGGTTGCCTTTGGGTCGCGCGGCAGGAATCCTGCGCGTCAGCAGTCGTTTCTGGTTACCGAAGAACTGGCTGAAACAACCAGCCTGGAAGACCTGGCCAAAACCTGGCAGCAGCGCGAGGATTTTGTGCAGATCAAGCGCGCCATCATTATGAAACTGGCGAATCTTGCGCAGCGCATGCATCGTAACGGCATGAACCATCGTGATTTTTATATCTGTCATATCCACGTATGCAATCGCTGGCTGGATAATCCAGAGGGTCCGCCCGAACTTTTTGTGATTGACCTGCACCGCGCCCAGATCAGGGACCGGGTGCCACTGCGATGGGTGGTCAAGGATATTGGCAGCTTGCTTTATTCATCCCTCGACGCGGGGCTGACGATGCGGGATCGTTTTCGCTTCATGCGCGCTTACTCGGGCAAGGACCTGCGTACAACTTTGAGAGATGATCGCGATTTCTGGCTCGATGTCGAACGCCGGGCAAAGTTGCTGTTAGCACGATGTCCTGAACAGCCACAAGCTGCCTGATTGAAATGATGGATATTTTGCAGGTCATCGATGGCGGAGTATTCGAGCCGTGTGAGATCAGTCTCAGGATTTCAGATACCGACACGCGGGTTTATGCCTGCCAGTCGAGTTTCAGGCTGTTGCCCGGACGCCGGTTAACTGCACTTGCAATTAGCGAAGGGAAAAAATACGTTATTAAAATTTTCCCTCAGCGTCATCGTTCACTGGAAGAATACGAACGGGAACTATCGGGTCATGAACTGCTGCATTCGGTATCGATAGAAACAGCACCCATGATTTATCATGGTCCGGCTGAAGAAAACGTCAACATCATAATTTACAAGTACATAGACCGGGCCAGAACGTTACTGGAGGTGTTTGATCAAAGGCCCGACTCAAGGCAACAGGTCGCCCGGCTTGATCTGTTTGCCCGGTTATTGTCGCTGATGCATGACAGGCACCTCATACACGAAGATCCGCACCTGGGTAACTTTCTTTTGAAGGGGGGAGTAATTACGGTACTGGACGCAGGTGCCGTACGCCGTGTGGGTAACGCTACATTGACCGAAAAGAATTATGGTCTGGTTGTCGCACAGTTTCCCGTTAGCTGGAATATTGAATCGCGTTTTTACCATGCTTACCGTGGACCGGATAACCTGATTGACTACGATGAGGACCGCTTGCATAAACAGGTTCAATCACATAAAAAATGGAGAGAAAAGCATTACCTGAAAAAAATATTTCGCGAGTGTTCCGCATTCCATGTCCACTCATCCATGTTTGGCAAAATGATTGTTGATCGTGACTTTATGCATACAGGGCTGCGCGAACTGCTTGATGATCCGCGACATCTGTTTGATGGGGATCAGGTAGAGATGCTAAAAGAAGGGAAGTCATCAACCGTTGGTGTGGTGAAACTTGGCGATCAGCGTTTTGTCATAAAACGATATAACGTCAAGAGCAAGATGCATCAGATAAAACAGATGCTAAAGGAATCCCGCGCCAGTCGTTCATGGAGGAATGCGCACCGCATGATATTGCGTGGCTTCACCACGGCAAGACCGGTCGCAGTGCTGGAATGTCTTAAGGGCCGACTCAAGGGTGTTTCGGTTTTTGTTATGCAGTATGTTGAGGGTGTCAACAGCGCGAATTATTTCCTGGATAAAAAAATCGATATTGATAGTAAGCGTGCAACCGCGAAAAAAATGCTGGAGCTGATTCAGGAAATGCATCATGAACGGATAATTCATGGTGATCTCAAGTCAACCAATTTTATTATCGGAGATAAAGGCATCGTCATTATCGATCTGGACTCAATGAAGGTTGTTGGTAGTCAGGCCAACATCAAGGCGGCGATCAGCAAGGAGATGAAACGTTTCAACAAAAACTGGCAGGAGAATAGTGAAGCGCAATCTATTTTTGACGAACTTATTCCCTCCTATACCCAGGAAAACTACCGATGAGTTCGCCCGAAGTATCGATACTGGTGCCTAATTACCGCACGCCGGAAATCACCCGCTTATGCCTGCGCCTGTTACGAAAGCATACCGATCCGCAGAGGGTCCGGGTGATCGCCATCGATAATGACTCCGGCGAACATGATGCCTCACTGCAATATCTGCGTTCTCTGCAGTGGATAGAGCTGATTGAACGCAAGTCGGTACCGGGTGAGTCGCCAGGTGCTTCGCATGCATCTGCGCTGGACATGGCTTTGCAAACCGTGACAACACCGTACGTAATGTCGATTCACACTGATACCTTTGTATTGCGCGATGACTGGCTGGATTACCTGCTGAATATCATCAAGCAGAGCAACAATATCGCCGGGGTCGGTTCCTGGAAGCTTGAAGTCAAGCCCGCCTGGAAGCTGGTACTGAAGAAAATAGAATTCGCGCGTCAGTCCGTTATCTATCCACTAATTGGCAAGGAACTCATTACCGAGGGTAAGGGCAAACATTTTCATTACCTGCGCAGCCATCTTGCATTGTACCGAACTGACCTGCTGAAAAAGTACGGCATTAGTTTCGGCGCGGGAGAGGAGACAGCAGGCAAGGTGCTGCATAAAGTACTGGAG
>JBFFRZ010000212.1:0-4532 GCA_041572715.1 Gammaproteobacteria bacterium | reverse complement strand
GTTGTCCTTGCTCTCCTCATAGATATCCGGACGCGGGGGCGCCTTTTCCAGCACCTTGATAATATTTTCATTCAGTTGATTGAGCTGAATTTTTTTCTTGAACAGGAAATTAACTGCGCCCAGACGGACTGAGCGTATGACTGATTCCATCGCCTCCGGGCTATCACTTTCCCCGGTCGCACTGACGACGATAAAAGGCGGGAAGTTTTCCTGCTGCGTTGCCGTTTGCAACCATTCCAGTGCATTGTATTTATCCAGCACATTGTCGATCAGCAGCAAATCATACCTGGACCAGTCAAAATCTGCGCCCGGCATACCTGAACTCACAGGGTTGTAATCAGTTAACCGCACGCCCGGGTGCACTTTTTCCAAAAAACGCCGCATAACCTGCAAATGCTGGGCATGCACATCTATCATGAGTATGTGATGAGTCATCCGTGGGATTTCAGCGGGCCGGGCGGAAAAATTCAAGTTTTTTCATGGATATCCAGGCTCTGTGCTGCACGGCATCATGATTGATCATAAAGAAAATTAGATAACTCCGTCTTCATCATCAAGAGAAGCGGCCAGAAGCTCGAGAACTTCTTCGGCACTTTGCGGCCGGTTTTCCGGCATTTTATCCAGTAAACGACGCACCAGATCATTGAGCTCCGTATTTTCAATCTGCATCGATGGAACCGGTGATGCGACATGATCCGTCAGCACTGTCTTGGTTGTACCCTGATTGTAGGGTGGTTTGCCGGTAAACAGTTGATGGATGATTACACCGGCAATATAAAGATCACTACGATGATCGACTTTCTGTTTCTGGATCAGTTCAGGTGAAAGATAGACTGCCTCATTAAACGTCAGCTGGCGTTTCTCTACATCCAGTTTTTCCGGTAACACCAGCTTCCCCAATACATCGAAATGCGTCAGCATCAAGTCTTCACGAGTTCTGAGCACAATTTTTTCCGGTGTTAGCGCGCCAGCCCTGACACCTTGCTGATGCAGAAAAGCCAGTGTCTCCAGAATCTGGCGGGCAAATATTTCTGCCTGGGTACGGGTCACACGCGACTTGGACAGTCGATGGAACAGGCTTTCACCCTCCTGGTATTGCTCAATAACAATCAGGTGACCGTCGATCTCCCGATAATCGACCCAGCGCACGAGGTGCGGGTGATTCCACTGCAGTATACGATTGAATTCTTCGCGGACGACGGGCGACAGGCTTTCTTCACTCATCACGGACTGATCCACCAGCTTGACGACATACTTCTTCTGGTCGGACACATCGCTGCCTTCGAAAAAATACAGTCCATCACGTTCACCCATATATTGATGGATCTGATAACCCGCAAATTCTGCCTCGCCTGCCTGCAGGTCCTGCACGGAAAACGGCCACCGATCATGTCCATGCAACATCGCTTTCGCCTGCTGCATCTCATGGAAGGTGTCGTGCTGCGCCACCACCGTGGGCGGCGGCGTTATATCCGGCAGCAGGTCAATATCATCAACAAAAACATCTGCTGGCACCGGTTCACTTTGGGACTGAACACCCAGTACGCTACCAATATGACTGGATAATGCCTTCACATCGAGAGGTCTTTTGAATAAAAAACCCCGCGCTCCAAGACGCAGACCCGCGTCTGCGGCCCTGTTGGCTTCGGCGCTATCACGATCTGATGAACTCACGAATATAACGGGTGGAAACGTCTGGTCCATTCTGAAACGTTCGACCCAGCTGATACCGTCTTCAGCACCCAACTGGTTATCGATCAGCAATAGATCATGATCAGCCCAATTGATGCTTGCTGCGACTTCCTCAAAAGAAGTCGGCTCCACTTCCAGAAGAGTGACGTCGGCTATGCTCTCATGTATGAAGTGGCGCAGATCTGCGCGATGCTGCTCCATCTTGTCAATCAGCACTATAGACTGTGGCATCGGGTCTACCCTCTTATTGTTCTAAACTGTCAAAAAAATGCTTAACCAGCTGCCTGACCGGTTTTGGCATGCCGTACTCACTCAGGCGGCTGCGATCACACCACTGCAGAGATAACTCTCTGACCCCTGTTTCATGCGGTTGCAGTTGCACCCACAATGGGCGGATTCGCAGTTGAAAATGCGTAAATCGATGCAAAATCCCATCCGTTTCTTTGATCGATACAACTTTGTGTCCATATTGTGCCGTAATGATATCGGATGGTACATGAAGTGGTTCACATTCCGGAAGGCTCCATAACCCTCCCCATATTCCGCTCGGCGGCCGTTTCTCAATTAGAACCCGATGAGGCTCGTCAAATGGATAGCATACCAACAGGTAGATTTCTCGTTCGGGTACTGGCTTGCGTGGTTTCTTTTCGGGGTACTGGTCAGTAAGCCCAGCCTGGTATGCTTGACACCCTAACCTGACAGGACAGTCTTTACACCCTGGATTCTTACGCCGGCAAACCATCGAACCCAAATCCATGATGGCCTGCGTGTAATCGGCGAGCCGGAAGTCTGGAGTGAGCTCCTCTGCCAGCTGCCAAAGTTCTTTTTGCACGGCCGTGGTTCCAGTCCAGCCCGGAATCATCCGGTAGCGGGCGAGCACTCTCTTTACATTACCATCCAGGATGATCGCACGCTTGCCAAGCGCCTGCGCAACAATGGCACCCGCGGTCGAGCGGCCGATGCCGGGTAATGCCTGCAATGCCTCAACCGTGCCGGGAAATATTCCTGCATATTCCTGGCTTACCTGTTTCGCGCAGGCGTGAAGATTTCTCGCTCTTGCGTAGTATCCCAGGCCAGCCCAGTGCTTCATCACCTCATCGCTCGACGCCGCGGCCAGTTCATGCACGGCCGGAAAGCGAGCCATAAAACGCTCGAAATACGGCAGGACCGTAGCCACCTGGGTTTGCTGTAGCATGACTTCAGATATCCAGACTCGGTAGGGCGTACGATCCAGTTGCCAGGGCAGATTCTTGCGACCATGTTGATCAAACCATGACAGTAGGCGCTTTGCGAACCAGCCCTGGTCAGGTGTTACTGCTGTGTGGAGTCTACCCATCTTGCTTGTGCACAAATACGGTCCCCACGATATTCACATTCCATCCTGATTGCCATGCGCTGCAGCCCCTTTTTCATCCTCGATTGCAGGATGCCGGTTGACGGCACCCAAAACCCGGGGATGGTCTCCGCATAAAAGGTAAGTCGTGTCCGTTCAGGGCCCAGGCTTTGGATCTTCCAGATAAATTTTCCGTACTCAAACTTGCTCTTTTCCGGCTCAACCGTGAGTCTGATATCGCCGTTATCCAGCACGCGCATGCGAATGGTATTGTGATAATCCACGCAGAACAGCCAGACGCAGGCGATGGTGTGATCCCTGAAGCGGCGTACCCCAACTTCGTTCGCAGGCAGGTGCTGTACATCGACCAGCTCATCGTTCACCCTGACAACCCGATCCGGGTCCTGCAGTATCGTTCTGGCAACGGACTCGGGAGTGTCGACGACCATGACCAATTCAACTATGTAGCGTGAGCCCGATCTGCTGGCCTGGGTAGATTCAAGCTCAACCGCATGACACGTACCGGCAAGCCCCATGCCTGCCCAGCACAGGATCGCCATGCGACTAATGGCACTTGAACGGAATCGACTCAGAACAGTCCCTTTAACTTTCCTTTTAACTTGTCCTGCAGTTTTTCTTCAACTTCCTTCTTTTTCTCTTCAACCTGGGCCTTGGCTTTTTCCTTGACCTGGTCAGAAACCACTGCCGAGAGATCAGGCTTGTAGGAAGGCTTTGAGAATGGCCCGGTAATCTTCACCGGAATCGTGACCCCTTTAAGCTGCTCGAGTTCCTTACCGCCCTGACCTTGCAGGCTGCCTACAATTTTGGCACTCAACAGGTAATCCAGTTGCTCGTTCACCAGGTCGACGGTACCCGCACCCGTCGCCCTCAACAAGGGAGACCGCATATTAAAGTCCCGATTATCGATGACGCCGTTGGTGATTTTGGCGGAACCACCCAGGCTGGAAAAGTCGGTTTGTTCCGGTTCGTTGCTTTTCTGGATAGATTGCCCTTTCAGCTTGGCCAGACCCTCGCGAATGATCTGGGCGATATTCACGCCAACCAGGGCGCCATCTGTGAAGGAAAAATTCGCGGTCCCGTTCAGTGTCTTCTTTAGTGCCGACTCGGTGTTACCGACCGCGGATACATTTACCTTGGCATTGGTCGTTCCCGCCAGCTTTGCCTCACCCTGCATGTCTTTGAGCAAAGGCTCAATCTGCACACCGGCCAGATTGGTGCCAAGCTTCAGGGTCGGGGTTTTCTGGCTGGCGTCAATGGTCACATCAGAGTCCAGTTTGCCTTGATACAGGGAAGCAGTCGGCTTCACGTTCACCTTGCCGCCATTGGCATTAACCTTGACCACGATGTCGGACACCTTCAGGTTATCCTTGGTCAACTTGCCGATCCGGGCGATGCCATTGGCATTCAGCTTACGCAGGGTTTCCACCGGGAACAGCTCAGGCTCCTGACCACCGGCTGCTGCAGGCTGGGCTGCTGCAGGCTGGGC
>JBFFRZ010000211.1:0-4539 GCA_041572715.1 Gammaproteobacteria bacterium | reverse complement strand
GTCGAATATTGTTCCTGACCGTGAAAAATTCATTCGACCATTCACTGATGTCGGCGCCGCTTTCCACCAGCTGGCTGATCAGTGAGATACGCGGTTCATCAAGGTTGGTGATGGCTATGCCGTTGACGAGCAGGGCCGGTCCCTGGTCACACATGCCGGTGCAGGAAGTCGTATTAACAGATACCAGCTGATCTGCTCGTACCTGCCCAACTTCCACGTTCAGTTGCTGGCAAAGCTGGTCCAGTAAAATTCTGCTGCCCAGCATGTGGTCGGTAATGCTGTCGCTGAACAGAATGTCGTACTGACCACGCGATTTCAGGTGCAGAAAGCTGTAAAACTCGATGACGCCAATGATTTCGCTTTCAGGAATTTCCAGTGTGGAGGATAAAGCAGAAATCGCTGCAGCCGGAATGTGCCGATACTCGGATTGCAGCGACACCAGGTACTGCAGTAATAATGGCCGGTTGCAGGACTCCGCCAGTAGTATGTTTGATACGTATCTGGCGGGGTCAATAGGCATAGGTGATCAGGATTGGCTTAGCTGCTGGTCTATTTCTTGCTCTGCAAGTAGCCAGTGTTCCATTTCCAGGTCGGTAACGCAACCGGATTGTTCCCACCGATAATAGGCGGCAATTGCAATCATCTCATCACGATGTTGTGGCGAAATGACATTTGCTTTCTGCTTTTTTACCGGCGCGGTTGTTTTTGCCTTTTTCTTCTTTGCCGCCAGTGGCGCTGTTTTCTTAACTACTTTCTTTTTTGCAACTTTTTTCGTGGCTACCTTTTTCCTGATTACTGCTTTTTTCTTTGAGCCCGCTTGCTTGGCCATCAATTGTTCCTCTGTTAAAAATACCGTAATGTTACTTGTTGCGCGCAGGTTGAAATTGACCTGTTTCAGCAACGAAGTTTTTGTCATATAACTGTCACGACCTGATCAGGCGACAGTGATTTCATCTGCCAGATAGACATCCTGAATTGCGTTCAGCAGCGCGATGCCATCAGCCATCGGTTTCTGAAATGCCTTGCGTCCGGAAATCAGGCCCATGCCGCCGGCCCGCTTGTTGATCACTGCGGTACGCACTGCCTGTGCAAGGTCGTTGTCACCTGATGCGCCCCCGGAATTGATCATACCAACCCTGCCCATATAACAGTTAGCAACCTGGTAACGGGTCAGGTCAATCGGGTGGTCGGTGGTAAGTTTGTCATATACACCTGGATGGGTTTTACCAAACTCGATCGCCGTATAGCCGCCATTATTGGTGGCCTGTTTCTGTTTCACAATATCTGCACCGATGGTGGCGGCCAGATGATTGGCCTGGCCACTCAGATCAGCTGATGCAGGGTAGTCAACGCCATCTTTCTTGAAGGCGTTGTTGCGCAGATAAGCCCAGAGGATGGTCACCATGCCCAGTTCATGTGCATGTTCGAACGCTTCGGTAATCTCCTGGATTTGACGACGTGATTCCGGCGCGCCGAAATAGATGGTTGCACCTACTGCAGCCGCGCCCATGTTAAATGCCTGGTCAACACTGGCGAATATGGTTTGATCATAGTGATTGGGATAGGTCAGTAATTCGTTGTGATTGATCTTGACGATAAATGGAATCCGATGTGCATATTTCCGGGCGATACTACTGAGTACGCCGAGGGTTGAGGCGACCCCGTTGCAGCCGGCCTCCAGTGCCAGTTCACAGATACTGGCCGGATCAAAGAATGCAGGGTTCGGTGCAAACGACGCGCCCGCTGAATGTTCTACGCCCTGGTCCACAGGCAGGAAAGAAACATAGCCTGTACCGGCCAGCCGGCCCTGGTTCGTCAATGCTTTCCAGTTGCGTAACACGGCGGGCGAGCGGTCACTGTTCATCATCACCCGCTCAACAAAATCATCACCGGGCAGATGCAAATTGTCCTTTGATATGGCGGTGGCTTCATAGGAGAGTAGATATTCAGCCTCATCGCCCAGCAAGTTTTCTATATCTGTCATGGTCAAGTCCTCGATATGATGGTTGATGTGCGTTTTTATTATTAGTCAAAATTGGTCATGTGCTGTCCGGACAGTGCGGCATGAGCAGCAGCCAGCCTGGCGACAGGCACCCGTGGAGCCGAGCAGGAGACATAGTCCAGTCCCATTTCATGGCAGTAATGGATCGATAACGGGTGACCACCATGTTCACCGCAAATGCCCACTGTCAGGTCCGGGCGACTTTTCCGTCCCCATTGCACGGCAAGATCCATTAATTTGCCGACACCCTTGATGTCCAGAACCTCGAATGGATTGTCATGCAGAATATTTTTTTCATTGTACAGTGGCAGGAACTTGTTTTCTGCATCTTCGCGTGAAAATGAAAAGGTGGCCTGAGTCAGGTCATTGGTACCAAAGGAAAAGAAATCTGCTTCTTTTGCCAGGCTTTCGGCGCGCATGCAGGCCCGGACGACCTCGATCATGGTACCAAACTCGAATTTCAGTTTGCTGCCCGTACTTTGTTCGATATCACTGCTGATTTCATCGACACATTTTTTTACGAAAATCAGTTCCTGTACCGTACATACCTGAGGCACCTTGATCTTTGGATGGATATCGATACCTTTACTGAAGCATTCTGCAGCCGCTTCCAGTATGGCCCGTATTTGCATGGCATAGATTTCAGGGAAGGTGATACCGAGGCGCACACCGCGGTGACCAAGCATCGGGTTGGTTTCATAAAGGCTGCGGACCTGTTTGAGTATTACTTTCTTCTTCTTGATCGCTTCTTCCACCTCGTAGGTGTTGATGCCGATATTAACAGGTTCGACGACATCTCCCGGTTTGTCGTGCAGCAGTGATTGTGTGCTGTTCAGCACATCCAGACCACGCATAGCTTCGCGCAGGTGATAAAGATATTGCAGATCGTTGCGCAGTTGTTCCTCTGAGGGCAGAAACTCATGAATCGGTGGGTCGAGCAGGCGGATTGTAACCGGGTAGGGCGACATTGCCTCGAACAGCTGCCTGAAGTCTTCGCGTTGAATCGGTCTCAAGCGATCCAGTGCTTGCTGTCGCTCTTCCGGTGTTTCTGCAACAATCATGTCGATGACGATCGGCAAACGATCAACATCGTTAAACATGCGTTCCGTTCTGCACAGACCGATACCGCGAGCACCATATTTCAGGGCGCGATTCGCATCTGTCACGGTGTCCGCATTAGCCATGACCTGCAGCCTCGCACTATCGTCGGCCCAGCTCAGCAGCCTGTTCAGCTCCGGTGAAAAGTCGGCTTCGATGGTTGCCACCTTGCCGAGGTAAACACGACCGGTAGAGCCATCAATGGTGATGACTTCACCCTCTTTAACTGTCTGGTCTCCGATATATGCCTCACGGGCACTGACATCCACCGCAATATCCTCCGCCCCGGCGACACAGGGTTTGCCCATGCCCCGTGCTACTACCGCAGCATGCGAAGTCTTGCCGCCACGACTGGTCAGGATGCCCTCTGAAGCAAAGAAGCCATGGATGTCTTCCGGCTTGGTTTCTTCACGCACGAGTATGACCTTCATTCCCTTTTTGCCCTCACTTTCGGCCCGGTCAGCATCGAAGATCGCATGTCCCCATGCGGCACCGGGTGAGGCGGGCAAACCCTGGGCCAGGCTCTTTGCCTGGTTTCTGGGATCCAGTCGGGGATAAAGCATCTGCTCGAGGTGCTCCGGATTGATTCGTAATAACGCCAGTTTCTTGTCGATGAGCCCTTCTTTCACCATCTCGACAGAAGTACGCACCATGGCAACCGCATTCATTTTTCCATTACGGGTTTGCAGGCAGTAAAGCTGGCCCCGTTCAATGGTGAACTCAAAGTCCTGCACTTCCATGTAATGAGTTTCCAGGCGTTGGCGCAGCTCTTCCAGTTGTTCTGCCATTTCGGGCATTTCACTGGCCAGATGATCGATGGGCTTGGGGGTGCGAATGCCTGCTACCACATCTTCGCCCTGCGCATTTACCAGGTATTCACCATACAGCTTGTTTTCACCGGTGCCAGGATTGCGTGTAAAGGCAACACCCGTGGCTGAGTCATTGCCGCGGTTACCAAACACCATGGTGCAGATGTTGACGGCAGTACCATTGGCCATATCCGGGGTGATATGAAACTCGCGACGATAATCGACCGCACGCTTGCCCATCCAGGAACGGAATACCGCCTTGATGGCAATTTCCAGTTGTTCATAGGGGTCTTCAGGAAACGGGCGGCCGGTATGAGCTTCAAAAACCTGCAGGAATTCCTCGCTGATGATTTTGAGGTCATTTGCGGTCAAACCGATATCTTCCGTGACCTGCGCCTGCTGTTTAATAGACGCGAAGCGTTTATCAAACGCCTCGTCTGGCACGCCCATGGCGACCTTGCCAAATAGTTGTATAAAGCGACGATAGGCATCATAAACAAATCGCTCGTCATGCGTATCTGCAATCTCTGCCTTCAGGGTTTTGGCATTCAGGCCGAGGTTAAGAATCGTATCCATCATGCCGGGCATCGACATGGCTGACCCGGAGCGGACAGAAACCAGCAGCGGGTT
>JBFFRZ010000210.1:0-4550 GCA_041572715.1 Gammaproteobacteria bacterium | reverse complement strand
TCAAGAAAGATTTGGCAAGAGTGTTTTTGCGCAGCTTTATCCAGCAGGAACTCCAGCATTTTCTTACCCATGCCCTGCCCCTGGTAAGCAGGACTCACGCATAGATTCAGAATATGCGCCTCGTTCAAAAGACAGGTCATAATGCCATAAGCAATAATACCGCCTTGTCTGAACAGGGCATAAAAACAGTAATTGGTTTTCAGGCAATCACTCAACAACCCTTCGGTCCATGGAAATTCGTAGGCAGACTGCTCTATTTCAAGGATCTCGGCAATGTGCTCTTGCAGCACCGGCCTGATATGCAATTGCTCAGATAAGACGGCACTCATCAGAGAAATGAACGGGCTAGTTTAAGATCCTGCCAGGACTTTGCTTTCTCTTTGGGTGAGCGCAACAGGTAAGCCGGGTGGTAGGTAACAATAACCGGGATGTCCATGGGTGCATATCGATAAGGACTACCACGCATTTTGCCTACCGGCAGATCACTTTGTAGCAGGTTTTGAGCGGCCACCTTGCCTACTGCCAGAATAACGCTGGGCTGTACAAGCGCTATCTGCCGATGCAAATAAGGCGCGCAATGCAATGCCTCTTCAGACTGCGGATTACGATTATCCGGTGGGCGACACTTCACAATATTGGCGATATAGACTGATGTCCTTGGACAGCCGATCGCCTGCAGCATCTGGTCCAGTAACTGCCCGGCACGCCCGACAAAAGGTTCTCCCTGGGCGTCTTCATCCGCACCCGGCGCCTCACCGATGACCATCAGGGATGCGGAGCGGTTGCCGGTGCCAAATACAGCCTGGGTACGCCCTGTGTGAAGGCCACATGCTATACATTCCTGTACGGTTTGCTGTAGCTCATTCCAGCCCATGTTTTCGATATCGCCAGGAGGCTGACTCAGCCTGATCGAAGCAGTAGTCTCATGCTGATTCTGATTAGCAGCATGTTCACCACTCGTGGCAGGTTGCGCGTCCACTTGTACCTGGGTAGAGCTGAATGCTCTTGGCACCCACAAGGGGATGCCAAGAGATTCAAGATATTTGATTTGATCGGAACTGCGCACCCTGCACCACTGATTGCCTATACGTCCCCCAGCTGGGGATGCGCCTTGGGTATTGTCGAGTGCAGCTTGTTCAGGGCATTGAGATAGGCCTTGGCTGATGCAATCACAATATCGGTATCAGCCCCCAGGCCATTCACGATGCGCCCGTCTTTCGACAGGCGAATGGTTACTTCACCCTGCGAGTCTGTCCCGCTTGTAATGTTATTCACCGAGTAAAGCTGTAAGTCGGCATCAGAGACAACGATGGTCTCGATCGCCTTCAACGCAGCATCAACCGGCCCGCCACCATCAGCATTACCTTTCTTCTCGGTCCCTTCGTCCGAAATGGTAACCTCTGCGCTGGGCGTCTCACCGGTTTCAGAACAGACCTTGAGAGATACCAGCTTGAATTTTTCGCTGATATCATAGGCATTGGCTTCGGAGACTATGGCATGCAGATCTTCGTCGAAAATTTCATGCTTCTTGTCGGCCAGTTCCTTGAAGCGACTGAACGCATTATTCAAATCTTCTTCGGAATCAAACACCACACCAATAGCGTGCAGACGTGTCTTGAATGCATTACGCCCGGAGTGTTTGCCGAGCACGATCCTGTTTTCGGCCCAGCCTACGTCCTGTGCCCGCATAATCTCGTAGGTCTCACGACTCTTCAGCACCCCATCCTGGTGGATACCAGATTCATGGGCGAACGCATTGGCGCCGACGATCGCCTTGTTGGGTTGCACCGGGAAACCGGTAATCCCGGACACCAGGCGTGAGCAGGTCATAATCTGCGTAGTATCGAGGCCGACATCGCAGGCAAACATATCCTGGCGGGTGCGCACAGCCATAACAACCTCTTCAAGGGCCGCGTTACCCGCCCGCTCCCCCAGACCATTAATCGTGCATTCAACCTGGCGTGCGCCATTCATGACCGCTGACAGTGAATTGGCGACCGCCATGCCCAGATCGTTGTGACAATGCACAGAAAAAATCGCCTTGTCTGCATTCGGCACGCGCTCGATCAATTCGCTGATCAGGCTGCCGAAACGATGTGGCAGGTTGTAGCCAACCGTGTCCGGGATGTTGATAGTGGTTGCACCAGCATCAATAACTGCCTCGATGATCCTGCAGAGAAAATCTGTTTCCGAACGGCCGGCATCTTCAGGTGAAAACTCGATGTTATCGGTAAATTTTCCAGCCAGTTTGACTGCATGAATTGCCTGCTCAACCACCTGGTCTGGTTGCATACGCAGCTTTTCTTTCATGTGAATGGGCGAAGTTGCGATAAAAGTATGTATACGGCCAGAGGCTGCGCCTTTGAGCGCCTCGCCTGCACGCTCAATATCCTTATCCAGGGCCCGTGCGAGACCACAGACGGTACTGTCCTTAACTGTTTCGGCGACTGCCTTGACGGATTCAAAATCACCGGGGCTGGCTATAGGAAAACCGGCTTCGATCACATCAACATGCATCTTTTCAAGGGCCTTGGCGATGCGGATTTTTTCCTCCTTGGTCATGGAAGCGCCGGGACTTTGCTCCCCATCACGCAAGGTGGTATCAAAAATAATTAACTGGTCTTTAGACATTTTACTGGCTCCTCTGCTCAGGAGATGGTTCAAACACTGGTTGTATCATGCGTATTCCCCTCGCCAGGGTGACATTAATCTGCCAGAGGCAGGAGCAGAGATAGCAGATAGAAAGCTGCGCATAACAGCGAAGCCAACGAGATATTGGCTGAAGTCTGACTGTAGCTGTTTACGAATTGATCCATGAGCCAGAATATAACGCGTCCTGAACACTATGCCAACTGGCAACAGCTATTTTTCTGCCCCGGGCTGGCTATTTTCAGGCTTCGGCTTGCGTTTCAACAACATAAACGGGCCGGACAGGGCATAAATAATGAACCCGCCCAGTATGACCTTGGGTGGGTCAATTGAGGCAAACATAAATACCAGGACCACTGCAAAAATAGTAATGAACGGAACGCGATGTTTAGCGCCAATATCCTTGAAACTGTAATAGCGAATATTGCTTACCATCAGTGCGCCGGCCACCAGGGTCAGAAAAAATGTCTGCAGCGCCAGTTCATTGCCGGGAATGCCGATGTCATCTGCAACCCAGACGGTGCCCACCAGTAACGCTGCAGCAGCCGGACTGGCGAGCCCTTTGAAGAATCGCTTGTCGCCATAGTCTATCTGGGTGTTGAAACGTGCCAGTCTTAATGCCGCTGATGCGGTATAGAAGAAAGCAGCAAGCCAGCCCAGCTTGGCCCAGCCAACGCTCGCCATGTGAATCAGCGACCACTCATACATAACCAGCGCGGGCGCCAGCCCAAAGCATACCATGTCATTCAGGCTGTCATACTCGGCGCCAAAATCACTGGAGGTATTGGTCAGCCGCGCCACGCGTCCATCGAGGCCATCGGTAATAATGGCAATAAAAACGGCGATTGCTGCGGCTTCAAACCGGCCATGCATCGCTGCGACTATGCTGTAAAAACCCGCAAACAAGCCCGCTGTCGTCACCAGATTTGGCAGCAGGTAAATCCCTTTGGGCTGTTTTTTGTCTTCTTCCGCTTCCATGGTGGCCGTCAGTTATGATTATGGTTCATGGTTAAATGTAGCAAGCCTGTCAACTCCGGCAATCACTCTCTGTCCTTCAACTGAGTCAATATATGACTTTTCATCAATCAACAAATCAATGGTGCTGCCGGTCGGAAAGCGCCCGCAGCGCCTGGCCTGCCCGACCCGCTCACCTGCATGGACAAAACAACGTGTGCCGCCAAATTTGAAATGACTCGTTACGACGATAATGACATCGTCATGCTCATCAGTCTGTATCCACCATACACTCCGGGTGTTTTCACGAGTATATTCCTGTTTCTCCTTGGAGAGCGAGGGCCAGTACTCAACAATCTTGCCTTCGGTCGGACTTCTTCCATGGTAGACACCGAGAAAATCTGACTTGATACGAATACGGTGGCAGGGCCGTTCCAGAAAAGGATCATGTACCAATTCTATGGATTCTACTACGCCATCAACGGGACTCATGATGCCGAGGGGGTAGGATGGTAATTCGCGGTCAGGGTCATAATAGAACCGCATCAGGAACATCGTCAGCAATATCGCCGGCAACGCCACATAAAAATTGTACTGCACCCAAAGTACCAGCACGAGGAATGCTGCTGAAAATATCCAGCTAATGCCAACACTGGCAAAAAAGCTAAAGCGTTTCACCCGCTAACCTCTGATCATGTCAGAATCTGTAAAAAAGCCTGGCTACGCCGGGCTTGTATCTTTACATCAGTTTTTGTCTTTATCTACCAGTGCATTCGCGGCAATCCACGGCATCAGCTTGCGCAGCTCTGCGCCAACCTGCTCAATGGGATGCGCTGCATTATTGCGGCGGCATGCAGTCATTTCAGGGTAGTTGGACTGCCCCTCAAGGATGAATTTCTTGGCATAGGCACCATTCTGGATGTTATCCAGTGCTTCACGCATTGCCC
>JBFFRZ010000209.1:0-4716 GCA_041572715.1 Gammaproteobacteria bacterium | reverse complement strand
CTCGACTACGCTTGTCTTTTGAATCGATGACATGCCAGTGACCAATCTTGCTTTCAGTCAATGACAGGACGTGGTCAGAAATCCTTGCAAACTGGTCATACGACTTTGACAGCGTCTCTTCGTATGGGGTCAGGCGAAAACCTGCTTTTTTCTTCGCCTTTATGCGAGCAGACTGTTCTTTTTTGGAAATGTGAAACCACATTTTGATAAACACCACGCCATCATCTGACAGTAGTTGCTCAAAACGGTTAATGTGCTTGCATTCTTCAGCCAGGTACTCGTCGGCTTTTTTCTGTTTCTTGATCTGGGTTGCCGCCTTAACGATAGGATAGGTATACCAGGAGCCAAACAGGACCGAGATTTCTCCCTTGCCCGGCAAATCACGCCAGAAGCGCCAGTCCCTGGGACGGTTCTTCTCATCATCACTTTCGCCCCAGTACGATATCGTTCGTACATTGCGCATATCGAGCCACTTACTCAAGCGGTTGACTACGGCACTTTTGCCTGCCCCCTCAACCCCGGACACCAGTATGACAATTGGGATACCTGCGCTACGACAGGCACGCTGCGCAGCCAGGAGGCTGGCGTGCAACTCATCCTGCTGCTGTTGAAAATCCAGCTTGCTGTATTCCGGCCCCTTTGCTGATTCAAAACGCTCTAGCTTCATTATTGGCTCCTTTTTTCATCAAGCATAGCAAGCTTAGACTCAATCCGTGTATATGGATTGACATACATCAGAAAAATATCTGTCCCGGCTTAACTGAAAAGGACCAACACCCGGTCGCGCAATGCTAACCCCATGATATTTCGATCAATTTTTCTGCTTACAGGTATCCGCGAGCATATCCGTTCTAAACGAATTCTCGATATTTGAGGCTGAGATGATTGGCAGCGATATGTGTATTCACGTTAGCTATACAAACAAGGTAATATGACCTATGTAAAATAATAATTGCGAGCTCGCCCCGCGAGAAGAATAAACAAAAAGCGAACATGGCCAAAACTAGCGTATACAAGGAACCTGATGGTGATCTCACTCCCTTCCTGAGAGGGATTCTGACACAATCACTGGTAAACGCCGGGCTGAGTTTTGAGGATGCGTACCAGCTGGCGCAGGATGTTCGTAATGGTTTAAAAGACACTGACAAGATTTCTACCAGGCAGTTAAAATCACGCGTCACTAAACTGATTGAAGAAAAGTTCGGTGCCAAGCATGCTGCCCGTTATGAACAGAAATTCACTCCTGGCGACATTACAGTGCATACCCCGGCACGTAGTGATGCGTTTTCATTAAGTGAACTTACACGGTCCCTTTCCAGCTATGCCATCGACTACGAAACTGCCTCGTTCGGCGCCGAAAAAGTTTATGAATTTCTGAAGAAATCAGGTGATCGCGAAATCGACCATAAGTCGCTAAGACATGTGATCTATAACAATCTGAGGGAATATTGCTCCAAGGAAACCGCCAACCGCTATCTTTCATGGCGACGCTTTGAAAATTCCGGCATGCCCTTGATACTGATTGTCGGCGGAATCACCGGCTCTGGCAAAAGTACTATATCAACTGAACTGGCCTACAAACTCAACATCGTCAGGACCCAGTCTACCGATATGCTCAGGGAGATTATCCGCTCCTACCTGGCTACACCCGTCGCACCTACACTGCAGTATTCCACCTTTGAGGCATGGAAAGGGCTCCCCCATCCGGAGACGAGTAAAGATAGTGAACTGGATAATCCCTTGATCACCGGTTTTCTGTCACAGTTGATGACTTTGAAACCCGCGCTCAAGGCAGTCATCGGTCGTGCACTAACCGAGCAGGAACACCTGATTATCGAGGGGGTGCATGCGTTGAGTTCCGTGCTAAACCTGGATGAAATCAATCAACACGCCATTGTCATACCATTGATGATAGCGACGCTGGATAAAAAGGCTTTGAAAAACCGCTTCATCCGGCGTTCGACCGAACAGAACGAGAGGCCTTCGATGCGTTACGTGAAAAACATCGATGAAATCTGGACGCTTCAGTCCTATCTGCTCGACGTTGCCGATCACGATGGAATCCCGATCATCAATAATACCAAGCTAAAGTCCAGTGTAAGGGAAATACTGGAGCTGATCAGCGCAAAAATTCTGAGCCGCTTCCCCCCTAACCCAAAGCTGATCATCAATACTGACTAGACAATGCGCGCAATCCTCATAAGACATTATAAAACCCTGATCAATGCTTCTGACGAAATCATGGGATGGGGTGATGCACCGCGCGCCAAGGATTGGGAACCTGACCTGACCTATGTGAGCAAAATTCTTGATAACCAGGATATTCAGTACACATCAGTCTATACCAGCGACCTGGAACGATCGCGTCAGACTGGTCGTTACTTTGCCAAAATGCGGGGAATCAGCATACTACATGACCATGCTGAACTTAATGAAGTCAACTATGGCTCCCTGTATCGAAAGAGCAAGAAATGGGTAAAAAACAACATTCCACAATACAAGACCGAGGCAGACTATGTCTTTGAAAATGGAGAAAGCTTCAGACAGATGCAGAAACGCAGCGTTGACTTCTTTCTGTCGCTACCCGAAAAACACAAGGATGAAACCATACTGATCGTTGCGCATGCCGGCGTTATTCGCGGTCTCATCTGCTATTTCCTTGACCTGGATTACACCAGCAACCTGAAACAGAAAATCACCCATCGCTATGTAGGTGAATACCGTTTTATGGACAAGAACTGTACCCGGTACAGTGAACTTGGTGAGCCATCCGGCTTTGTAGAAAACGGGCTTGTAAAGATACCGTTTACCTGCCCATTGCTGATGGATGCTTCCTGATCATCCGTAACGGCCCTCGATATAGTCCGCGGTTTCCTGGTGCCTTGGTGTCACAAACATCTGACTGGTTTCAGTATGTTCGATCACCTTGCCCATTAGCATGAAAATGCATTCTTCACTGGCCCTTCTTGCCTGTGCCATGTTATGGGTGACGATCAGAATGGTATAACGGCCACGCAGTTCCCAGATCAATTCCTCTACAGCCTCGGTACCTTTCGGATCAAGTGCTGAACAGGGTTCGTCCATCAAAAGAACACCCGGCTTGACCGGCAGCAGGCGCGCAATACAAAGCTTTTGCTGTTCCTCCAGGGAAAGCTCGGTTGCCCTGGCATTCAACTTGTCCTTGACCTTGTCCCAGAGCAGTACCTGTTGCAGAGCATCTTCAACAATAGCGTCCTGCTCGGCACGAGTGTACTTTTTATCCTTGTTGTGGATATTGTGGCCAAACAGAATATTTTCACGAATGGAAAGCGGTAACGGGTTGGGCCTCTGGAACACCATGCCAATCTGCTTTCTGACCTGGACCAGTTCTACTTCCGGGCTGTAAATATTATGATCCAGTACATTAATGGCACCCTGGATACGCAAATAACCGAGGCGCTCATTGATCCGGTTAACGCTGCGCAGAAAAGTGCTCTTGCCACATCCCGAGGGACCGATCATCGAAGTAATGATTCCCTGCTTGATGTCCAGGTTCACGTCGAACAAGGCCTGGAAATCGCCATACCAGAGATTCAGATCACGTGTATTGATCGCCAGCTCGTTGTTGTCGTTTTCTTCACTCATCAATCTGACTCAGCCTGTTCCTTTCTGCGACTCGCACTTATCCAAATCTGCCTTCAATATAATCACTGGTCTTTGGATTCTGCACATGACCATTGAACATAGCTTCCGTTTCTCCAATTTCGACGCAACGACCTTCAAGAAAGAAAGCGGTCCGGTCAGCCAGTCGATGTGCCTGCTGTACAAGGTTTGTGACCAGGATAATGGTCATTTCCGACTTGAGTTCTTTCAGCACATCTTCAATACGCATGGTGGTCACCGGATCAACGGCGATAGAAAACTCATCCAGCATCAATACTTCGGGATCCTGTGACAACGCCCTGGCAATGGTCAAACGTTGCTGCTGCCCTCCCGAGAGCAAGCTGCCCAGTGAATTGAGGCGATCCTTTACTTCATCCCATAATGCGGCACGGGTCAGACAACGCTCAACAATTTCATCCAGTGCCTGCCTGTTTTTCAGTCCAGACAGACGCGGCGCAAGCGCAACATTGTCATAAATAGTCATTGGCAATCCAACGGGCAAGGGAAATACCACGCCAATGCGTTTACGCAACGCATACATATTCTTCAGGGTCTTGATGGGAATATTATTGAACAGGATTTCACCATCCACCTTCATGTTGGTGTTGAAGGTATCCATGCGATTGAGTGCCTTCAGGAAAGACGTTTTGCCCGCATTGGCCGGCCCGATAATGCCGAATATTTCGTTCTCCCTGATTGACAGGTTTACGCCCTCAATAGCAGGCTGGCCTCCATAATAAATGGAGACATCACGCACCTCCATTTTTATCGATGCCTGAGCCATGGGCCCGGTAGCGGTATCGATCGCTGATGACGATACGGCTGCTACCATTTTTTCTTACCACGCAGGTACATACGAAATGCGATTGAAATGCTGTTCATCAGCAGCACCATACTGATCAGCACAAGCGCCACACCGTAAGGCAATGCATCCGGGACTCCCGGCACCTGGGTAGAAACCACGAACAGGTGCAGGGACATGGCCATGGTCTGGTCGAAGATGCCCTGCGGCAGGAACGGGGTAAAGAACACCGCGCCGGTGAACATGATGGGGGCGGTCTCGCCGGAGGTGCG
>JBFFRZ010000208.1:0-4717 GCA_041572715.1 Gammaproteobacteria bacterium | reverse complement strand
CCGCCGTTAGCAATACAAATGAGATCTTTATCGGCATTATTCAGTCTGCTGCTGGTGCCAAAAGAAAGCGTGGTATCGATATTACCTTCAATGGGACCATCATCGAACTTGAAGGCCAGTGCCTGGTTGGACATCCCCGCGAAAGTAAAGGCTAGTGTGATAAATACACACAGTCCCCTGGATAAGGCTTTGCTCATCTCTCCCTCCTAATAACTGGCCAGGTTGTTATGGCACGCCATTATTTTTTGTTTTGGCTATCAGGCCCGGCGTGCTGTTTTGTTATCTGTTTTATGTAATTGATTGCTGATTGTAGTCGAATTGTCGTAAATATTAAGCCATTTTCTACAAAAATGCATGAATTGGCCGATTAGGTTTTCTCGCAAAGGCCCTGTTCAACCGCGATCACGGCCGCTTCAACCCGCGAATGCACCGAGAGTTTGCGCAAGATGGCCTTGACATGAAGTTTGACCGTTCCATCCGAAATACCCAGCTCGCGCGCAATCACCTTGTTGCTCTGACCTTCCGCAAGATGACAAAGGATCTCGCTTTCGCGTGGGGTCAGTTCAGAAAACGGCACCGTGCCATGTGAACCAGGCATATCGCCCTGTACAACCTTCGCAAGTACGCTGGCCAGTTCAGGTGCTACCACTGTCTTGTCATTGATAATGTCAGTCAGCGCCACCACCAGGTCATCCGGTTCCATGTCTTTCAGCAGGTACCCCTGTGCGCCGTAGCGCAGTGAGCGAACCACATCCCACTCTTCCCGACTGGTTGAGAGCATGGCGATCGGGGTCGTGATCTTGAGATCGCGAATACGCTTGAGTACCGTCAGGCCATCCATCTTGGGCATGCGAATATCGAGCAGGATGATGTCCGGCTCCAGGCAGGCGGCCATGCGAATACCTTCCTCGCCATCGCCCATGGCATCCACCACTTCAATCCCGCGATGCTGCAGCAGTTCCTGCAGTCCGCTACGGAACAGGGTGTGGTCATCTATGATCAATACTCTCATGAGTTCGGAATCCTATCTGAAGATTGCGGGTCAGGGAACCTTTCACCCGATTAATTGGGCAGGGTGAAACTTAATTCAACCCGGGTACCCTCGCCCGGCTCTGATTCGACGCTCAGTTTGGCATTGATATGCTCCGCCCTTTCCCGCATGACTTTCAGGCCAACATGATCGCCAGCCCTGCCCTTGACCCTGCCTTCGAATCCATGGCCGTCATCCTCGATCAGGAGGTAATATTCTCCCTGCTCACTGACGCGAAGCAGCAGTCGCAATATCCTGGCATCAGCATGTTTTCTTACATTGGCGAGCGCTTCCTGCACGATGCGTATTACCTGGCGCTGAATATGCATGGGGGGCCGCGGATCGTCGCAATCAAACTGGCTGAAGACCATTAACTGCTGCTCTTCCCTGAACTTTTTAAGAATATCAGACAAAGCCGGTACCAGGCCGCGCTCATCGATGGGCGCCCTGAAATGCGCCAGTAGTTCCCTTAATTCAGCATTGGCCTTGTCGACACCCAGACGCAGCTTAGTGACATCCTTGCTGGCTGAATCGAGATTCGAGTTATTGATGCTGTCATCCAGCGCCTTGCACTGGAAACGCAGGCTGACCATGCTTTGCGCCAGTGAATCGTGCAATTCATGCGCCAGTGTCAGCCGCTCGCGGAAAATGGTCTGCTTTTTGGCCTCCTTGTCCAGGTGTGCCTTGTGCACGGCCATACCCAGATGATAACCAAGACTGGTAAACAACTCGTGCATGTCATAGCTCAGGCTGGATACAGATTGATCGACCAGCAGATGGTAGGTACCCATTACCTCACCCTGGTGCAGCAAAGGGATGATGATACATTCAAGTAAGTCATCGTCCCCCGCCATCGCCTCAAAATCGACGCATACCCTCGGCGAAGTGACATAGACACTTTTCACCCGGGTCTGTTTGCCGGGTATGACATCGGTCATCAGCAATCGATCCTGAAATTCATCCTTGTCAGCCCCAATCGCCCCGATCAGCTGCATGTCACCGTCTTCAACAGTCAGTCGCACCAAGGCAGCGCGGGCATGGGTCACATCTGCCGAAAGACGCAAAAACCGCAACAAAACGTCATTGAGGTCGCGGGAAACATTAATGGTCGCGGCAATGTCATACAGGATCTCGAGTAAGCGCGTCTTGCGCGCCATCTGTCTGACCTGGTCACTGAAACGGTCATCCCCCTCGAGTGCGATATCCTTGTACCAGCGGCCCATCTCGGAGATATCCTGCATCAGCCGGGCAAACTGGCCACTCATTGGCATATTCAGCTCAGCGGAATAGTCGCCTGCGCGCATACGGGCAGCCCAGCTACGTACGGAATCCATTGGTTTCAGGACTTCCCGGTAGACTCTCCTGACCAGAATGAGGATCACGGTTACCCCGAAAATCAGCAAAACGACCTGAAACGGCAAGATGGTCTGCTGCGATTCCGGATACAGGTACAGCAGGATAATCGTGACGGCGGCAGCCATGAATATGACGGTCAGGATTGCCAGCAGGCGAAAAGCACCCTCGACCTGCAACGGGTTCCTCAGATCAGCATTTACTGCTGCAGAATCCGATTGATCATTTAGCTTATACAGTCTCACATCGCCTCAGGGATAATCATTGCCGAGCGCAAAATGTGCATGACATCACCAGCTGTTACTTAAATGTAACGTTTGGTTTCCTTACGACGGCGTCCCGAGCGCTGGATAACAACACCAACCACGGCATGTTCATGCTCCAGTTGCAGGGTCGGGTATCCTTCGTGAAGCGGTTGCAGGTATTTCTTGCCTTCATGGATTCTGAATTGACGAAAGATGTGCCCGCCATCATGCTCGGCAACCACGTAACTTCCATTGACTGCTGGTAACGACGGATCGACCATGATGATGTGACCATCCATGAATTCCGGCTCCATACTGTCGCCCTTTACCATCAATGCGAACGGCTCGGCCTCGGTACAGGCGCCGCCGGCGTCAGCGAATTGCATCGGGCCGTTATCCACAGCCGGATGCAGCGGAATTACTTTTCGGGATTTACTCATATTTTAAAATAACGCGTAAGCCAGTAAACGTACTTGATTATACTGCATTTAATGGCGCCACAGAGCTCGTTATGAGCAATGAATTCTGCTACTTTCCATATCCGAACCTAAAATACCAGGAGCCAGCATGTCTCTGAATATCCTCATTGGCGGCAACGGTGATACCCGGGTTTCACTGCCCGCGGTTACTGCAAATCGCCATGGCATGGTCGCCGGGGCCACGGGTACGGGCAAGACGATTACCCTGCAGATTCTGGCCGAGGGCTTTTCCCGGATCGGTGTACCCGTGTTTCTGGCAGATGTTAAGGGCGATCTCTCCGGACTGGCCCAGGCTGGGGCCAGCAACGACAAGATTGATTCACGCATACAGACCATTGGCATCGACGCATTTTCTCCCCAGCCCAACCCCACGCTGTTCTGGGACCTGTTCGCGAACCAGGGGCACCCGGTTCGGACCACCATTTCTGACATGGGGCCGCTACTGTTATCGAACCTGCTCGAACTCAATGACACGCAAAGCGGTATTCTTTATGCCGCTTTCAGTATCGCAGACGACAATGGCTTGCTGCTGCTTGACCTGAAAGACCTCAAAAGCATGCTGAGCTGGATGGCGGATCATGCCCGGGAACTATCCAGCGAGTATGGCAACATCACAAGGGCCAGTGTCGGCGCCATTCAACGTCGCCTGCTGGTACTCGAAGAACAGGGGGCGGAAAACTTTTTTGGTGAACCCGCCTTGAGCCTGAACGACCTGATGATTACCGATTTTTCAGGCCGTGGCGTCATCAGTATGCTGGATGTCACCAGGCTGATGCAGACATCACCACGCTTGTATGCAACATTTCTGCTGTGGCTGCTATCGGAGCTGTTTGAACAGCTACCTGAAATCGGTGACCCGGAAAAACCCAGGCTCGCACTTTTTTTTGACGAGGCTCACCTGCTCTTTGACCGGGCCCCCAGGCCACTGATTGACAAGGTAGAACAGGTCGTACGACTGATCAGGTCCAAAGGCGTGAGCGTATTTTTTATTACCCAAAACCCGCTGGATATCCCGGTCGATATTCTTGGACAGCTGGGTACACGCATCCAGCATGCATTGCGCGCCTTCACGCCCAAAGACCGCAAAGCGGTGAAGGCAGTTGCCGAAACCTTCCGTGAAAACCCGGGCCTGGATACGATGAAAGCAATCACTGAACTTGGAACCGGCGAAGCCCTGGTTTCGGTACTACAGGCGGACGGCAGCCCTACCCCGGTGGAACGTATACTCGTCAGGCCACCGGAGTCCCGCATTGGCCCGCTATCGGACGCAGAGCGTAACGAGGTACTGGGGCGTTCCCCGCTGAAAGGGCGCTATGATGAGCTGGTGGACCGTGAGTCTGCGTTTGAGTTGCTGAAAAAACGCGCGGAAGATGCCTCCCGCATGGAAGCTGCCCGTGCTGCCGAAGAAGCTGCACAAAAAGAGGCCGCTCGCGCCGCCAAAACGACACAACAGTCACCGCGCCCGCGGGGACGTCCGCGCCAGAGCATGGGCGAAACCATGATGAAAAGCGTGCTGCGCTCGGTCGGCAGTTCGATCGGCCGACGCCTTGCCAGGGGCATCCTCGGTTCATTGCTCGGGGGCAAGTAAAGGTTATTGCGCCAGCGGGCTG
>JBFFRZ010000207.1:0-4727 GCA_041572715.1 Gammaproteobacteria bacterium | reverse complement strand
TTTAATGAGCAACTGCACGCCGGGATGAAACAGATGGAATCTCTGTGAGGAGGTCGATGCAGACATTGGCCGGTAGTCGGGTTTGAGGGGCGAATCACCCTTAATGACTCGCCGGAACATCTGCGAGACGATACCAATGAGCGGAATGACGTAAAATCATATCTTCCGCTGTTCAATAGGCAAAGATACCTGATATTCCATGGGCAAGGACACAAGTCTAAATCTATACGCACCAATGCAGGAGCAGCTCGATCGCATTATTGCTGTGATCGAGCGTGATGATGCAGCCAGAGCGGTACTTAATCAGGATGCCGATGGCTGGCGGCGCTTGTTGGCGATCAGTCCCTTTGTCTCAACGTATATCCAGCAGCGGCCCGAACGCCTGGCGGCATTGCTGCACAATCGCAACACGGCATTTGATCTATCGGCATTCCGGCAGTCAGCTGAAGCCCTCATTTCGATTGAGGATGCTGCCGAGTTCGATCGCGAGTTACGCCGGCTGCGCAATGAGCAAATGGTGCTCATTACAACCCGGGACGTCCTCGGCCTGGCGACGCTGGAGCATACACTGGCGCACCTGTCTTCGATGGCCGATATGCTGGTCGACATCTGCCTGCGCTGGCAATATGAAAAGCTGGTCGTACGTCATGGTTACCCGTTAACTGAATCGGGCGACCACATGCCGTTGGTGGTGCTGGGCATGGGTAAGCTGGGGGGGCGGGAGCTGAATTTTTCCTCGGACATCGACCTGATTCTTGCCTACGAGCATGATGGCAACACCACGGGACCGGCGACGCTCACCCACCATGAATTTTTTACCCGGCTGGTGCAGCGCCTGTATCAGAGCCTCAACAAGACCACCGAGCATGGCTTTGTCTTTCGGGTCGACCTGCGCCTCAGGCCTTACGGCAATAGCGGTCCGATGGTCATGAGCTTTAGTGCGATGGAAGAGTACTACCAGACCCAGGGTCGCGAATGGGAACGCTATGCGTTGATCAAGGCGCGGGCGATCGGCAAGGATGTAACGGCGGGTAAGGAATTACTCGAGACCCTGCAACCCTTTGTCTACAGGCGTTACCTGGACTTTGGCGTGATCCAGTCGCTGCGCGACCTGAAAGCGATGATCGATCGGGAGACGGTACGCAAGGACCGGCAGGATAATTTGAAACTGGGCCCCGGTGGCATTCGAGAAATCGAGTTTATCGGCCAGGTGTTTCAGCTGATGCGCGGCGGACAGGACCGTGCACTGCGTTCGCGCAGCACCCCGCTGATCCTGTCCCGGCTAGCCGAGCGCGGCTTGCTGGAACAGGCCGAATCCGATCAGCTGATCGCCGCCTGGAGGTTTCTGCGACTGACCGAAAACCACCTGCAGCAGATGTATGACCGGCAGGATCACGCCTTGCCGAAGAACGAGGTTGACCAGCACCGCCTTGCGCTGTCGATGGGTTTTTCTGGCTGGTCCGATTTCCTGGCCGAGCTGGCGCAGCATCGGCAACTGGTGCAACACGTCTTCGATGGCGTCTTCGCAGAGAGTGCCGGACCCGGGGAGGGCAGCTCGACGCGGGGGTTCTGGTTGTCCATCAATGATGAGTCGCTAGAGCAAGATTATCTCGAGAGTCTCGAATACCGCGATGGCACTGCGTTGGCAGAGCGGTTGCAGGCACTGAAAACCAAGGGGGTTTACCAGCGCCTGAGCAGCCGGGGAAAAGAGCTGATGGATAGCCTCATGCCTGGGATTATCGACCGGGCCAGCGGCCTCGATGATCCGGACGAGGCGATCACGCGGCTGGTCAATGTGATCAGCGCCATCGCACCGCGGGAGGTCTACCTGGCCCTGCTGGTCGAGTCTGAATCTGCCAGGGAGCAGCTGGCGAAGTTATGCAGCGCCAGTTCCTGGGTGACCGAAGTGATTACCAAAAACCCGGCCCTGCTGGATGAGTTGATCGATCCGCGGCACCTGTACGTTGCCCCCAGTCGTGAGCAATTGAATATCGAGCTCACGCCGGTGCTGGTGGACATGGATGAGCATGACGTGGAAATGCAGATGGAGCGCCTGCGCCGATTCAAGCAGGCACAGCAGTTGCGGGTGGCGGCGGCCGATATCATGCAGACCATGCCGCTGATGCGGGTCAGCGATCACCTCACCTGGATTGCCGAGGCGATGGTCAACGTGGCGCTGGAACTGGCCTGGGATTACCTGGCCGCGCGACACGGCCATCCGATGTATGAACTTGATGGAGCGCGCAAACGGGCCGAGTTTGGCGTGTTCGGTTTTGGCAAGCTGGGCGGCATTGAGCTGGGCTATGGGTCGGACCTGGACCTGGTGTTTGTGCATAACAGCCAGGGCAACGCGCAGGTCACGGATGGTGATAAGTCCATTGATAATACGACGTTTTTTACCCGCCTGGCCCAGCGGCTGGTGCACCTGCTATCGACCCTGACGCCGTCTGGCGTGCTGTATGAAGTCGATACGCGCCTGCGCCCGAATGGTAAATCCGGCCTGTTGGTCTCATCCCTGAACGCGTTTGAAATCTACGAGCTGGAAGAGGCCTGGACCTGGGAACACCAGGCCCTGGTGCGCGCCCGCCCGATTAGCGGCGGGCTCGAGGTCTGTGCCGGATTTCAGGAGATACGTAACCGGGTGCTGTCGCAACCCCGGGATCCGCAGCAGCTGGTGAAGGATGTGCTCGAGATGCGCCAGCGGATGCGCGATGAGCTGGATAAATCCACCGCAGACCAATTCGATCTGAAACAGGGCGTTGGAGGTATCGTTGACATTGAATTTATGGTGCAATACGCGGTCCTGAGTGGGGCGAATAAGTACCCCGAGCTACTGGAATTTACCGATAACATCCGTATCACGGAGACCATGAGCCGGATCGGGATGATTACCGGGGAGCAGGCGCAGACCCTGATCGATGCCTACAAGGCTTATCGACTGGATTTGCACCACCGGGTATTACAGGGGCTCGAACGCTGTACCCCCGAGGCGCAGTACAGTAAAGAACGTGCTGAAGTCGGCAGGATTTGGCAACAGTTATTCTAGGTTTATGAAAACGCTGATTAAGGTACTATTGGTCATTTCCGCGTACGCGGGAATCTAAATGAAATCAATATGATGGACTCCCGCTTCCGCGGGAGTGACGTATTAATCAGATGATTTTTTAGGAATTAAGGAAGGGCAACATGAGTTTTGATGACCGGGATGGTGTCATTTGGCTGGATGGGGAGATGGTCCCCTGGCGGGAAGCCAGGATCCATGTCCTGACGCATACATTGCACTATGGCATGGGTGTATTTGAGGGTGTGCGCGCCTATAAAGCCGAGCAGGGTACGGCAATTTTTCGTCTGCAGGAACATACCGACCGGCTGTTTCGCTCGGCGCATATCCTGGGCATGAACATTCCCTTTTCTCGGGACGATATCAACACAGCCCAGCTCGCCGCCGTGCGCGACAATAACCTCGAGTCTGCCTACATCCGTCCCATGTGTTTTTATGGTTCAGAAGGCATGGGCCTACGGGCCGATAACCTCAAGGTGCATACCATGGTTGCGGCCTGGAACTGGGGCTCTTACCTGGGCGATGAAAACATGGAAAAGGGTATTCGCATCCGCGTGTCATCCTTCACCCGGCATCACGTCAATGCCACCATGTGCCGCGCCAAGGCCAATGGTAATTACATGAACTCCATGATGGCACTGCAGGAAGCACTGCACGATGGCTATGACGAAGCGTTGCTGCTGGATGCCGCGGGCTTTGTTATGGAAGGCAGCGGTGAGAATATTTTTATCGTTCGCGATGGCGTGCTGTACACCCCGGACCTGACCTCCGCGCTCGACGGTATTACCCGTAAAACCGTGATCCAGCTGGCGCAGGAAGTGGGTTACCAGGTGGTTGAAAAACGCATTACCCGCGACGAGGTATATATCGCCGACGAGGCGTTCTTTACCGGTACCGCAGCGGAAGTGACCCCCATCCGCGAAATCGATAACCGTACGATTGGTAACGGCGGTCGCGGACCGATCACCGAAAAACTTCAATCCATGTATTTTGACGCGGTGCATGGTCGCCTGGACGATCACGTCCAGTGGTTGAGCAAGGTATAGGAGGACCAACGATGAATAATGATATGGATCATGACGATATCACCCAGCGCAACATCAGTTTGCCGGCGAGCACCAAGAGTACCTATTATGTGAGCGCGAAAGACCTGCCGTTGAGCTGCCCGATGCCGGAAATGGAATTGTGGAATTCACATCCCCGGGTATACCTGCCGATTGAGGAGACGGGTGAGGCGAAGTGTCCTTATTGTGGCGCGAAGTATGTATTGTCGGATGCGGTGCATATCGCGCCGGATCGATAGCTAGTAGATGCCGGACTATGCGCCGGCATTGTTATGGTTATTTTATCGGCGGTGGTTACCTGTTGCTAACAGACGTCGTTCCGGGCGGAACAGCGTGAAGACCCGAAATCCAGGTAAGCTTCGTAATCCTATGTATGGATACCCGCGTTCGCGGGTATGACGTTTTAATCAGGCTCTCTCGGTTTTTCTTGCAGGCTAGATCTGCCTTATCTTTAATTTTTTTCGCCTCCGGCTGACGTTACTTTTCAGCATAGCTCTGAGTTATTCAATTCGTAACCATGCATTGGTGATTTTTTCGTGCCAGTTCAGCTTTATAATTTTGTTGTCCTCGTGCCGAGGCATGAGTGGCTTTTGTTTATGTCG
>JBFFRZ010000206.1:0-4738 GCA_041572715.1 Gammaproteobacteria bacterium | reverse complement strand
GTGGCCGTGAAACCGCCAATGCCATCTGGGGCAATGAAGCCAGTGTGCTGGTTGGAGACTTTCTCTACTCCCGTGCATTCCAGATGATGGTCGATATCGGCGAAATGCGGGTCATGGGCATACTTGCTGAAACCACCAATACGATCGCCGAAGGTGAAGTCCTGCAGTTGATGAACTGTAACGAACCGGATACCACCGAGGCTCAGTACATAGAAGTCATACAATCGAAGACCGCAAAATTATTTGAAGCTGCTACACGCCTGGGCGCTATTCTGGCTCGACAGGAAGATACTATTGAAACGGCCCTGGCCAGATACGGCATGCACCTGGGAACATCTTTCCAGTTGATCGACGACGCACTCGACTACAGTTCCAACAGCGAGGATATCGGTAAAAACATAGGTGATGATCTGGCAGAGGGAAAACCCACCCTGCCACTTATTCATGCCATGGCGAATACCAATGAACAGGATAAAAACCTGATCAGTGAAGCGATCCGTAATGGCGGCCTTGAACAGATTTCCGATGTACTGCGGATAATTGAATCGACCCATAGCATCGCGTACACTCGTGAGCTGGCGAGGGGAGAAGCCGACAACGCCATCAACTGTCTTGATGAACTGCCAGAAACACCCTACAAGGAAGCAATGATCGAGCTGGCACACTTCGCCGTGGAACGCACCTTTTAGGTAACCAGCACCCGGGTAGTCGCGCATCATAATCAAGTTGTAGTCGGTGTCAGCGCAGGACACCAGGCTGCTGGAGCAGCTGACAGGGATGATACATACAATACTAATGTGGAAAGTCAGGTGTGAGAAAATTCAATAAGACGCTTTATACCTTGATGTTTGCTACCAGCAGTACCCTGTTGAGCTATAGCAATCTGCATGCGGGGGATAACAGCCAGTGGGAATGCACCCCTAGCCCCGACTTTCGCTCATGGAACTGTCTCAGGGACGGCAAGAGCCCGGTAGAAACAATTCCCGAATCTGCCGCTCCTGCCGCCACCCCAAGTGACAGTTCGAGCGCGGTAACCACTACCCCGCTTGCCCAGCCGGAACCGGTTCAACCATCTGCCCTTCAGATCGAGGCCGATACTCAGCCCACAGCCACCCAAATCAGTGAACCGACGCCACCCTCTGCGGAGCCATCACAACCCCTGGTAGCGCCCCCCCTGCCTGCCAGGGACGAGCCTCCGGCAGCCCCTGAGCCGGCTGAAGAACCAGCCACGATAAAGCCTTCTCCCGACACGGTTATTGAAACATCGCAAGACGAAGCCAGGCAGCTATCCACAACAGAAGTTGTGGCAGAGGAAACCGCAGGGCCGGTTGTGGCTGAGCCCGAGCCCGCGCAGCCGGTGATTTCGGAGCAGGCACCCGATGCACCGATGACCACGGAGGATGTTGGAACCCCGCAAGCTGATATGGCAACCAGCCAGGTGATGGAAAAGCCCGTTGAGCCTCAACCCACATCAGTACCTGAGCCTCAACCCACATCAGCACCTGAGCCTGAATCCAGTGCTCCCGTAGCACAAGAGCAAGCACCTGCACAGCCTGAAGCCAGGACAGCAAGCGAGCAGCCGACAGCCGCATATACGGCACCACTTACAGATAAATATGCGCCACTTGAATCATCTCTGGTGTCGGTAGACGAATCTCTCCGATCCTGTGTCGCGATCAATCGTCCCATGGACACCCGGGGCGAAGACCTTAACCAGCTGCGCGAACGTTCACCAACCGAAATCGAGGCAGATGAAGCACAGATTGAACAGGACAAGACAACCGTGTTGTCCGGCGATGTCACCATTACCCGGGCTGACCAGTCACTCAAGTCAGATAAAGTCATACTCGATAAGGTGACCAGCCAGGCGGATGCGTCCGGCCAGGTTTTCTATACGGACAACCAGGTACAGATCAAGGCCGAACAGGCGCACCTGGATTTTATTAAGGACGAACACAGTTTCGCCGAAGCCGGATTCATTACCCTCGACCGCTACTCTCGAGGCACCGCCGGGCAGATACAGGTTCAGCAAAAAGACAAAATCAAGCTCGACAAGGTGAACTACACAACCTGCCCGCCGGGCAATACCGCCTGGCAGCTGGAAGCCGATGAAATAGTACTGGATGACACCACCGGTCGGGGCGAGGCCACCAACGTCAAGCTGGAATTTCACGACGTTCCAGTCATGTACCTGCCTTACATGAGCTTCCCGATAGATGATCGTCGTAAAACCGGTTTGCTGACCCCGCGTGTGGGCAATTCCGACAAACGGGGCACGGAAATCACGGCGCCCTATTACTGGAATATCGCCCCGGATATGGATGCTACGTTCTACCCGAGGTATATGAGTAAACGCGGGCTGCAACTCGGTGGTGAATATCGCTATCTCATGGGTGATACAAACAGTGGCCAGATCAATGCTGAATACCTGGCTGATGACGATGAATACCTTGGCAAGGGAGATAACGATCGCTGGGGGTTCCGCTATGACCACCGCGGCTATCTGCCGGGTGATCAATGGTACCTGAATACCCAGTTTCGCCGGGTATCAGACGATCGCTATTTTGAGGACCTGGGCAGCAGCCCGTCACTTTCCAGCACAACCCACCTGAATAGTTTCATGCAGCTATCGAGAGGCAGTAACAACTGGTCTGCCTATGGACTGGTACAGAATTACCAGACAGTCGACCGTACTATTGCTGAGATCGACAGGCCATATAAACGGCTGCCGCATTTGTCGTTCAACTACTGGACTGACCCGTTTGCCGAACGTTTCACTGCGGATATAAAGACCAGCTATACCCAGTTTGACCATACCAGCAATCTTAAAGTCACCGGTGACCGCACCGCCATCTACCCCAGCATCACCTATAATTACGATACCGGTGGATACTACATCAGACCCAAGCTGGGTGTGCACTACACACATTATTCATTGGATAACCAGGGTACACTGCCCTCTAGCCCTGACCGGTCCATACCAATTTTCAGCATCGACAGCGGACTCTTTTATGAAAAGGATACAACCCTGTTCGGTAAGTCCATGCTGCAGACACTGGAGCCGCGTTTTTATTACCTGCATGCCGACGAAGAAAACCAGAACAACATCCCCATCTTTGATACCAGCCTGCTGGATTTCAATTCTTCATCACTATTCAGCGAAAACCGTTTTAGCGGCATAGACCGGATTGGTGACGCCAATCAGCTCAGCGTCGGCGTAACCACCCGCCTGCTGGATGCGGCCGACGGAACTGAAAAAGTTTCGGCCACCCTGGGGCAGATTTACTACTTTAGCGATCGTGACGTCACACTGCCGGGAGAGGCACCCGATACTGATGACGTATCGCCCATCATTGCCGAACTGAACTACCGCCCCTATCGGGAACTGGTTGCCAGCGCACAGCTTCACTGGGACCCTGAGGAAAGCAAAACCGAGCGGCAGCTTTACCGCGTAAAGTATCAGCCCGAGGATGACAAGATTCTCAATGTCGCCTACCGCTACAGGGATAAGTTATTAAAACAAACCGATGTATCAGCGCTTTGGCCGCTGGATAAAAACAAACGCTGGCATGCCATCGGGCGCTGGAACTACTCGATCAAGGATAGCAAGACGCTGGATACCTTTGGTGGTATTGAATATGAAAGCTGCTGCTGGAAAACCCGCGTAGTCGCCCGCCGCTGGGTGACCGATGTCGATAGTGATTATGATACGGGCATATTTTTTGAACTTGAACTCAAGGGACTCGGGTCATTCGGCGACGACATAACCAGCTTCCTGGAAACAGGCATCCTCGGTTACGACCGACACATTAAAGAAAATGACGATGACACGTATTATTACTAGACTGCTATTGGTGGCCTGTTGCCTGTTCGCACCGGCAACCGGATTTTCTCAAAGTCCTACCGACATCATCGAGCTCGATCGCATCGTTGCCATCGTCAATGACGACGTGCTGATGGAGAGCGAACTGACGGTGCGGATGCGCGAGATCAGTAACGAGCTACGCTCCAAAGGTATTCCGCCGCCCCCGATCGTAGTCCTGCAAAAGCAGGTGCTTGAGCGATTAATACTAGCGCGACTGCAATTGCAGGAAGCATCGCAAAGCGGTGTTCGCATTGAAGACGAAGTGCTGAACAGGACAATCCAGAAGATCGCCGAAGGCAATGGCCTGACATTGAACCAGTTCAAAAGAATCCTGGAACGTGATGGCCACAGCTTCTCGCAGTTCAGGGAGGATGTACGTAACCAGATCATGATCGGCCGGGTACGCAACCGCCTGGTCAAGAATCGCATCAAGGTATCCGATCAGGAAATTGATCATTTACTCGATAACCTGGAAAAAAGAGGCGGGCTTTCCAACCAGTTTCGTATTGGGCACATCCTGATCGCGGTACCCGAGGGAGCGACGACTTCGCAGATACAGGAACTCAGGGCCAGGGCTCAGCGCGTAGTGGAAGAACTGAAAGCCGGGGCGGATTTTCGCCAGACTGCGGCCGCCAATTCAGACTCACAGACCGCACTCGATGGCGGTGACCTCGGCTGGCGCAAGCAGGGTGAATTGCCCAGCGCCTTCGAGGAAATAGTTCCCGGCATGGATACCGGTCAGGTCAGCGACATCATCCGCACACCCGGCGGTTTCCATATCATCAAGCTACTGGAGAAACAGGGCGCTGACCAGGTCGTATTAATTCAGACCAAAGTCAGGCACATCCTGATCAAGCCTACTACGGTCGTCAG